>DATHTI010000079.1:0-5322 GCA_035463335.1 Pyrinomonadaceae bacterium
AAAACGGCGAGAGTGCACAACACAGTCAAAATTTGAAAATCACCATCATCAGGGGTACGGTCAGCGAGACGGTAAATCACATACATCGAGATTTGATTAAGTAACACCGAGAATGTGAACCAAACGGAGTACTTAAAAATCTGTCTGCCAATGGTTTTTCCACTGTCCTTCTTCGCCCTCAACAGAAATCTAAAAACTCCCTGCATTACAAGAAATGTTCCCACCAAAACCAAGCTGGCCCAGACCCAATAAAAATCCAGACGCTGATTAACTGACGTGTCACTGGTGCGCAAAAGCAAATGTGAACCAAGAAGAGCCAGGAAAAATGGTGTACCCAGCCACTTCATGATCGATTGAAGGCATGGCTCTTTACGTATCGATCGTCTACCTGAGGCGTCATGGTGTTCCGCCTCGAAAGTAAGTTGATTGTCCAGAACCGGTTCGAAGATAATAATGTCACACCATATAACTCCCGGCAGATAGAGTGACATCGTCAACAACGAGCCGATCACACCACCCCACACTGAACAAACAAACAGGTAGATCAGCGCTGCATTCCATTCCATTTCCGGCAGGTAACCGATCCTGAGGTAGTAGCGTGCAAGTAATCCGCCACCGATGCCCAGGAAAATCAGCCAGACAAGAAGCGGGGTATTTGCTTCCAGGAGTTTATTGAAAGGGCTGGAGGCTTGTTGCGGTTGGCCTTCAGCAGTTCCGTTCTGGTATGCGATCGATCTTCGCCGGGAGGCAATGGAGTAATTGGTTTGCATCCTTCACCTACAGAGGATTTCGAGGAGCTACGTATTGCAGATACGAGGACTGGCAAGACGATAGTACAGGTACTACCGGACGTCAATCTAAATGCGGTGAAAGCCTTTGAGGATATCCCGCGTGCTTAACCGCAAGATCACCGGGCGGCCATGTGGGCACGTTGTCGGTGAAGAGGTCTGTAACAATCGATCGATCAACCAGCGCATTTTTTCCGGTGCGAGCGGCGTGTTGACTTTGATCGCGGCGTGACACGCGAGCGAGGCTGCAATTTCATCGCGCAGGGTCTCACGCGCGGTGCTCTTCTTCTCCGCGTCAACTGTTTCCAGTAATTCGAAGAGCATGTTTCGTGCTTCATTCGCAGGTAGATCTGCCGGCACCGCTCTAATCGCGACCGTGCGTCCTGACAACCTCATCAACTCAAACCCATACTTCTCCAGCTCAGGCCCGAGATCGTCGAAGACTGCGGCCTGTGCGGGCGTCAGATCGAAAGTCTCCGGCACAAGTAGCTGCTGCGAGTCGGTGCGTCGCTCTGCTTCCAGGGCCCGGTACTTATCAAAAAGTATTCGCTCGTGCGCGACGTGCTGATCGATCAACAACAAGCCTTCCTCGTCAGTCGCGATGATGAAACTCTCCTCGAGCTGGCCCAGGAAACGGATGTTGGTCGAAAGCGTTTCAGGTGTCACTTCGCGGGCAAGCTTCTCCGCAGAGTCAAGCGGAGGAACCACAGATTTGACGGATTGCGGGCCGGATTGAAGCATGATTTCGATGTCGCGCGCGATCTCGTCGCCGGAGGGTTCTAGGGGCGGTCGTGGTGGAGGTGGCGGTGGGACAAATTCAATTCGAGGTTGCGGAGCGATTGAACTGACGGCCGCAGTCGCCGTCATGACAGGCGCCGGAACTGGTGGTGGCTCGGGTGGAGGAACATAGCTCGCACTCGCCAGCGCCGCGCGCACAGACTCGCGAACAGCATCAGCAACTGCCGCCTGCCGGCGGAAACGTACTTCCGTCTTCGCTGGATGCACGTTCACATCCACTTCTTCGAGCGGTGTCTCGATGAACAACAACGCCGCCGGGTAAACACCATGCGGCAGTATCGATCGATAAGCTTCCGAAAGCGCACGGCCAATCATCCGATCGCGCACAAAACGCCGGTTGACAAACAAGTACTGTGAATCGCGCGAGGTGCGACGGTCACGCGGCGCCGAAACGAAACCTGTGACGCGCACAAACTGCGCCTCGCGGCCATCACGGGCATCGACTTCGAGCAGGTTTTTCAAAAACTCTTCACCAAAGATCTGGTAGGCGCGCTCGCGCAGATCCTTCGCCGGCGCAGTGCGCACCACTTCCCTGCCGTTGTTTACAAACGTGAACGCGATCTCAGGATGGGCCAACGCGTAATGCGTGACGAGATTTGTGAGGTGATACGTCTCGGTCGCTTCAGATCGTAAAAACTTGCGTCGCGCGGGAATGTTGAAAAACAGATCGCGGACGACGAGCGTAGTGCCGCGCGGGTGGGCCGCGTCTTTGACGTCGCGCATGCGCCCGCCGTCGATGGTGACTCGTGTGGCGGCGCTCGCGCCTTCGATGCACGTCGTTAGCTCAACCTTTGCAACTGAAGCGATCGACGCAAGCGCTTCGCCGCGAAATCCGAGTGTGCCGATCGCGGCAAGGTCGTCTGTCTCGCGAATCTTCGAAGTGGCGTGTCTTTCGAAAGCGAGGATCGCGTCGTCGCGGACCATTCCCTCGCCGTCGTCCGCAACTTTGAGCAGGCGCCGGCCGCCGGCTTCGATCTCGATAGTGATGCGCGTGGCGCCGGCATCTATCGAGTTCTCGACCAACTCTTTGGCAACTGACGCCGGACGCTCAACAACTTCACCGGCGGCGATCTGGTTAGCGACGTGGTCTGCGAGGACGCGGATTTTCGACATTATAGATAAACAACTTGATGCTCGTTCGATCCGAGATTAATCGCGTTGAAGATCCACTCGATCACGTAAGTGCCGTGGCGAGCCAGCAGCGACGTGATGTTGATGTGACGCTCCTGTAGATCTTTGTGCGGATAGAGCTGGTCGAACGCACGCTGTAGCTGGCGGTGCGCTGCTTCATCACGCGTCATCTGCGCGCGTATGAAGCGCTGCTTCAATCCATCAAGCTGGTAGTTGATCTTCTTACGGCCCGTTTCGAGTGCATTCGCGAGTGTCGGATCGATCGCCTGAAGCTCCTGGCGCAACCGATCGAGCTCGTGATTCATATTCTGCTCTGCGTCCGCAAACAGTTTCGCACTGTCAGCAGCAAGATGTTCCTCGACGACGCGCTTCATCACCGGCTCGAGTCCTTCCAGGAAATCAGCGAGCGTCAGGTTATATCTTCCGAGTACGCGCCCGGTGTGGTGCTCGATCATCGTCAGCCCTGAACGCGGAAGGATTGGCGTCGCGGGTCGCTCGAGCACGCGATAGACTTCAGCGGTTTGGGCAAAGTAAGCGATCTCGGCAGCGCCGCCGTAGTAAGCAATCGTCGGCAACAGGTAATCCTGGACCACTGCGCGCAAAGTCACGTTTGGGCTGAACCGCTGCGGCTGCTCGAGGGCGAGGGCCGCGAGATCATCAGCCGTGTACTCCTGCCCGGCATCTTTCGTTTTGTACTTTCCACTCTCAACACGCACAACAGCGTGTCGCCTGCCTTCTTCATCGTGCAGAAACAACGGAAATGAATTCGCCGTCGCGAGCACCTGCGCGTGATATCCCGCGCGCTCAAGCTCCGCGCTTCGTTCTTCAAGTGCAGCAGCGATCTCAGGCGCACGACGTGCAGCTTCGGAATAGAGCGGCGCAGCAACTTGTTTCAACTCCGGATCGAGTGGGTCGAGAAAGATCAGGCCATAGCGACCGAGCAGCGCAGTCATCATCGTCGCGAAGCTGTCGGCGTAGCCGCGACCCGGCTGCCACGCACTATCCACGAGCGCCTTCATGTCTGCCGCGAATTCCGATGCCGGCAACAACTCGAACAACTCATTCACGACTGTGCTGATCGACTCGTCAAGCTTTACCTGCCCGACGGGTTGTCCTTCGCGATGCAGGTCAGAAGAAACTGCAACACTCTTGAGCTGGCAATCACGACCGATGAGCTCCGCTTTCGCGACTTCCGCAAAATCGTGATCCTCGGCAGCGATCCA
Organism: Pyrinomonadaceae bacterium; assembly: GCA_035463335.1. Lineage (GTDB taxonomy): Bacteria > Acidobacteriota > Blastocatellia > Pyrinomonadales > Pyrinomonadaceae > PSRF01. The sequence continues at coordinate 3,941 of DATHTI010000079.1, forward strand.
AAACACGGGCACGGCCTTCGTGTTTCTCTGTTGCAAACAGCCGGCGAGTTTCACGGCCGTGAGCGCTTTGTAGATCGTGTACAGCGGGCCGGTAAATAAACCTGCCTGTTGGCCGGAAACGACCGCAATGCAATCCGCTTCACGCAGCAGCTCGATATTCTTCAACGTAGCCTCGCCTGCGCCCCAGCGCGTGTTCATAGCGGCAAGCGCATCGCACACACGGCTTCGATCGACTCGATACGCGGCAAGCACTTCAGGTACGCGGTGCTGTAATTCGTGATGAAAGCGAACAGCGGCAGGATAAAACTTGCGTAGTGCGATGGGGTCTTTCAGGTAATCGAGAAATAGATGCGACTGGTGCGGAATTAGCTCGAAAGGCAGCGACTCGACGCGCAGTCCTGATTCTTCGGGGGTGCTATAACAAGCGGCTTCGGCTGTACTCAAGATGGTTGGTGCTCCTGCCGGGTCATTCTACAGGTCTGAGTCCAGCGCGCAAAGTTCGACAGGATGACAGGATTGATAGATTTACATGATTCATCCTGTTAATCCTGCAAATCCTGAAATCCTGTCTAAGACTGACTGTATCTCCGCGCGCGCCGCCTCATCCGGCGAGCGCAACGGCGCACGCACCGCACCACCACGAAATCCAGCGAGATCGAGCGCCGCCTTCAAGCCGCCAATCCCATACTTCGTCGTCACCGCCGACGCGAGCGGCGTGAGCTCTTCCTGTAATTTTTCCGCTCGTTCAATCTCCCCGCTGCCGAACAATCGAAATATCTCCACACAAACATCCGGCACGACACATCCCACAGCGAGAATTCCACCTTTCGCGCCCGCTCGTAACGTATCGAGCAACACCGTGCCATTCCCCGTCATCACCGCGAAGTCGTTCGGACAAAGCTCAACCGTGCGACGAAATCCAACCACATCATTCGAGCTGTCTTTTACGCCGGTGATGTTCGGGTGTTCACTCAAACGCGCGACGGTTTCCGGCTCGATCTTGATGCCGGTAAGTGGCGGCATGCTGTAAAGCAGCACAGGCACCGGCGCTTCATCAGCAACAGCGGTGTAATAGTTGACGAGTGCTTCCTGCGTGATCGCCGGACGATAGAAATAAGGCGTGATGACGAGCACTGCTTCAGCGCCGGCGCGTGCTGCGTTCTTAATCTCTTTGATCGTGTTGACAGTGCTCTGTTGTCCTGCGCCGGCAATCAAAATGGAATCACTCGCCGCCCGTGAAACTTCGATCACTTGGAGATACTCACGCTCGTCCAGATGCACGCGTTCGCCGGTCGAACCGAGCACCACGAAGCCGATCACACCACGCGCACTCCACTCTTTAATGTTCGAGGTGATATCCGGAAGCGAGATATCGCCGTTGT
>DATHTI010000080.1:0-4984 GCA_035463335.1 Pyrinomonadaceae bacterium
CGGCAATATCACGCGCAGAAACCGCTGCCACGCGCGCGCGCCGAGCGAGCCCGCAGCTTCTTCGAGCGTCGGATCGAGCTGCTCCATACTGGCCTGGAGCGCACGTACGACGAGGGGCATGAACCGCAAAAAATAAACCACCGGCAATATCCAGAAAGTCCCGACCAGCACGAACGAGCCGAGCAACAAACTCGGTCCGCCGTATGCCTCCGCCACTGACACGGCCACGACCGTTCCCGGCAGTGCCCACGGAACCAACACAAGGAGCGACAACAATCGTCGCCATCCTTCGCCGAAAAATTTCTGCTCGCTTTTTCCTCGACGCAACAACGTGACGATGCAGAAGCTCCATACCAACGCTGCCACCGCCGCGATTGCCGACATCGTGAAGCTGTTGAAGAACACTTCAGACGCCCACGGATCGGCGAAGAGTCGCTGGTAATTCGCGAGCGTGTACTCCGGCGGCAGCGTTTGTGTCGTCCACGATCCTTCGCGTGCGAAACTGACGAGAATCAAAGTCGCTACTGGTAACACGAGGACGATCGCAAAGATGATGGCGAGGATTGTGGCGAGCACGCGAGCCGCACCGCTCGCAATGCTGGCACGACGACGCGGCGCGCCTTTCATGGCTGCGGCAGCGAATCGTCGTGTGCCTTCGTAACGCTGAAAGAAGATGAGCGCGCCGAGCGAGATGACGGCGAGTATGACTGTTTCAGTGATGGCGATGACGAAGTCGCCACGCTGGCGCGCCCTGAAGATCTCGAGTGTCAACATGCGCACGTCACCGCCAAACAGGAGGGGCGCGCTGAACGACGCCATCGACGTCATGAAAGTCAGCAGTGCTGCTGCGAGTAACGATGGCGTCAGTTGCGGTAGCAGCACGCGCCTCAGCACAGTAATTTTCGATGCACCCAGACTGCGTGCAGCTTCGGCGAGACTCGCGTCGATGCGGCGTAATCCCGCGCCTGTTAGCACGTAGAAAAACGGGTACATCGTGTAAGTGTGAAAGAGGATTAGTGCGGGCCAGCCTCGCAGTCGCCACGGTGGGTTTTGTAATCCCAAGAGGTTCTGGATTCCGTGGGCGAGGATGCCCGTCTCGCCAACGAGAAAAATGAAAGCGACGGTGCCGACGAGTGGTGGGAGCACGAGTGGAAGTGCCGCAAGGGCAGCGAAGATTCGACGGCCGGGAAAGGTGAAACGCTCGAATAAAAACGCGAGCGGTACACCGACGAGCGCGCAGAACAAGACTGTTGCGATCGACAACCCCAGGCTGCTTACGATTGCTTCGAGGACGATTCGTTGCGAGAGTATTTCGCTGTAGTTGGCGAGCGTCCAGGTTCCGGCTCGTTGAAACGAGCTGATGACGACGGAGAGGTTCGGGTAAATGACGCCATAGAGGAGCACGATGGCGGTGACCAAAAACAGGGCCACGGATCTCCACGGATGAAGACGGATTGATTTCTTCACTTTAAAAGGGTCAAGTGATCCGGTGAGAGGATGACGTTGCAGGGTTGATTTACCTGGAGGCCGTCGGTGCGGAGGACGAGGGCTTCGAGCAATAAACCGTTTGCGTCCACGCGCACGGTTGATGTTGCGCCGGCAAAAACGATCTCGCGAATGTTTCCGCGTAGCGAATTCTCGGCGCTGTTGTTGTTTTTACTTAACTCGACGTGCTCCGGCCGGATCGCGAGATAGACGGGTTTGTTCAGCGGCGCGAGATCTTCGTGTTTGACGGGCAGGTGCAGCGTGTGGCCGCCTTCTAAAGTCTTGAACTCACCGTCAGTCGTTTCGCTCGAGCTCAAACGCATCGCTTTGATCAGGTTATTACGTCCGAGAAAACTCGCCACTGAGATTTCAGCGGGTTGCTCGTAAAGCTCACGTGGACGACCTGTCTGCATGAGCTTTCCCCCAACCATCACGCTGATGCGATCGCAGAGGGCGAACGCTTCTTCCTGATCGTGTGTGACGTAAACAGCCGTCAGTCCGAGACGCGTGACGAGCTCGCGCAATTCGCTGCGCGTTGATTCACGAAGCGACACGTCAAGGTTCGAGAGTGGCTCGTCAAACAATAAGAGGGCGGGCTCGATCGCGATCGCGCGGGCGATGGCGACGCGTTGTTGTTGTCCGCCTGATAATTCATCCACCGCGCGTTTGCCATAACCGGGCAGTTGGACCAGCTCGAGCGCGCTGTTCACACGCTCGTTCATTTCCTCTTTGCTCTTGTGACGCGCGCGCAGGCCGAAGGCGACGTTTTCGAAGACGTTCAGGTGAGGGAAGAGCGCGTAGTTTTGAAAGACCATGCCGAAGCCGCGTCGTTCGGGTGGAAGATTTGTGATGTCCTGGTTTTGAAAAAGGATTGAGCCGGAATCGGGTTTCTCGAGACCCGCGATCATGCGCAGCGTCGTGGTCTTGCCGCAGCCTGATGGGCCAAGCAGGCCGAAAAACTCGCCCTGGTTCACGTCGAGCGAGACGTCGGCGACTGCGCGCGTCTTGCCGAAAGTCCGGGAGATCTTCTTTAGCGAGAGTATAGGCATACTTTAAAGCCGTCCACAGATTTCACAGACTGTTTAGTTAAAATCTGTGCAATCTGTGGATGGTTTTAGTGTTTTCTGATCTCAGTGTCCCAGTATCTTAACCAATCATTCCCATTCTTGCGCAAGAGGTCCCAATCGAGCGGCATGCGCGTGAACGGCTCGTTCATCCAGGCCGGTAGCTGCGCGCGATCGAGATCGGTTCGCACCGGAATGCGGTAATACTTCTGCGCCGCATACGCGAGACTCTCCGGCGTCGTCACAAACTCATAAAACCGTTTCGCTTCATCCGTGTTTGGCCCACCACGCACGATCGCAATCCCATCGACGATAACCGGCGTGCCGCTCGCCGGTATGGAGTAACCGACCGGAAAGTTCTTCTGTTCTTTGAAAAGCCGGACGTCGGGCATGTCCCAGAGCGTGACGAGCCCTTCGCGACGCGCGAGTTTCTGCATCAGCAGCGTTCCATCAGCGGTGTACTCGTGCACGTTTGCATCGAGCTTGCGCAGCCACTCGTAACCTTGATCAGTAGTGCCGGTGTCTTTATAAAACCGCCAGATCATCGCGCCGAAGATCGCGCGCATCGTGTCTGACGGATTCGGATTGCGAATCAAAACTTTGTCGCGCCACTTCGGATCGAGCACGTCGTCCCAGTCGCGCGGTGCGTCAGCGGCTGTGACGGCGTCGCTGTTGTAGGCGATCACCTGCGGTGTTTCGTAAGTGCCGTACCAGCGATCACCAGCGTCGCGGGCTGAAGCCGGGACCTTGTCGGCCCACGTCGGGCGAAACTCGAGTAGCAGGTTCTCGTCAGCCGCAGTCTGGAAAGTCGTGTGCGACGCGCCCCACCACAGATCGGCTTGCGGGCGGCTCTTTTCGACGCGCACGCGCTCGAGAACCTCGCGCGAGCCCATGTCGAGAAACTGCACGTCGACGTTGGGATGTTGTTGTTTGTAACGGGTGGCGAAGTCTTTTAGTAGATCCTGGCCATGCGGCGTGTAGATCAGGAGCCGGCTCTGGTTACCGGAGCCCGGACGACAGGAAAGTAGCAACGCAATTGCGATAATTGCGCAGGCAAGCGAAAACAGCTTGAGTCGCATCGAAATGCATGCTATCACGGTTTAGAGGTAAAGGATGACCACACTCAAACGCAGAATTTTCAGGGCCGGTGGCTGGGGCGTCGCAAAGCGTCTCATCAAACCCATTCCGATTGTTGGGTCGATCTTTGCCGTTGGCTTGGCGGGCTACGAGATCAAAAGGAAGGGCCTCCTGCCGGGCGCCGTTCACGTTGGCCTGGACGTGACGCCGGTCGTTGGCACCGCCAAGGGCGTTGTTGAATTATTCACGGGCGATCTCATCCCTGATAAATCGGATGGGAAATCCGTGAAATCTGTGGTTACGAAGCGCTGATTGGCGGGCGCTCCGTGAAGGGCCTCTCCTGCTCATACGCGTGCGCCAGATTCAAGAGCCGATCCTCCGACCAGTATGGCCCAAGCAACTGAAACCCTATCGGCAGTCGCTCGGTTGACAGCCCGCACGGCACACTGATCCCGGGAATACCCGCCAGGTTCGCCGTCACCGTGTAAATATCATTGAGATACATCGCGAGCGGATCGTCCGTCTTTTCACCAATCGCAAACGCGGGCGTCGGCGACGTCGGCGTGATGATCGCCTCACAACTCTCAAATGCCTTGAGGAAGTCGTTCTTGATCAGCGTCCGCACTTGCTGCGCCTTGCGATAGTACGCATCGTAATAACCCGCGGAGAGAACGTAAGTGCCAAGCATGATGCGACGCTTAACTTCCGGTCCAAAACCTTCTTCGCGTGTCTTGCGATACATCTGCCGCAGCTCCCGCGCGTCTTCCGCGCGAAACCCGTAACGAACTCCGTCAAAGCGAGCCAGGTTTGCAGACGCTTCGGCAGTGGCGATGATGTAATAGACGGCGATCGCGTAGCCCGCGTTGGGCAGCTCGACATCGACGATCTCCGCGCCGAGATCGCGATACGCATCGACAACACTCTCGACAGAGCCCTTGACCTCATCATCGAGACCTTTGCGGAAGAGTGCCCGCGGAAAACCGATGCGCGCGCCTTTCAGATCGCCGGTCAGCGAGGCGGTGTAATCAGGTACGGGAACATCAGCCGTCGTTGAATCATGTGGATCGCGTCCGGCGATCACGCCGAGCACGCGCGCCACGTCTTCAACCTCGCGCGCAAACACCCCAACCTGGTCCAGTGACGATGCAAACGCCACGAGACCGTAGCGCGAGTTGCGACCGTAAGTCGGTTTCATCCCGATGACGCCGCATAGCGATGCCGGCTGTCGCACGGAGCCGCCTGTGTCTGAACCGAGCGCAACCGGAACGATCCTGGCAGCGACAGCGGTAGCCGAACCACCTGACGAGCCACCTGAAACACGCGTCGTGTCCCACGGATTGCGAACGGGTCCGAACGCG
>DATHTI010000081.1:0-1511 GCA_035463335.1 Pyrinomonadaceae bacterium
AGTGAGGATAATGCCTCGATCGTAAATATCCCCCGCCACTTCAGGCGGAAGCTCTCCCAGAGTCGCGCTCACGCCGGCCACGATCTGTCGCACCACTTCCTGCGCGACCGGATAAATCTCACCAGCACTGATTTCGATCGACCGCGGCATCCTCGTGAGCACGTCGCTGCCATTGATCGGAATCTCCTGCGCGAGGTTCAGAGGAACAGTTGCTGACGCAAGCTCGAGCTTGAGCCGTTCCGCCGTTCGGTAGCCGATGAGTAAACCGCGATGACGTCTAACGTGATTGACGATCGCAGCATCGATGTTTGAGCTGCCGATCCGCTCGGCGCGGGCGCGAATCGTTTTGCCGCTCGCGACAATCGCGACGTTGGTGGTGCCGCCGCCGATGTCCACGACTGCCGAAGCGCGCGTATCGTCTGCGCTAACTCCCGAGCCAAAAGCTGCCGCAAGACCTTCTTCGATCATTCCGACGCGGCCGACGTGCGCGTGTTGTGCCGCACTCAGCAAAGCGCGTCGCTCTACGGGCGTGACGTCGGAAAAGACGCTCATCAACGCGCGGCGACTGAAGGCTGAGAGACCGCCGCGTGCCTGGCCGACAAAGTACGCGAGCATCTCCTTCGTTCTTTCAAAGTCTGCGACGACGCCGTTGAGCATTGGCGAAATCACGCTGACGCCACGTGCTTCACGACCATACTTCTGCTTCGCTTCACGTCCGATCGCGATCGCTTCGCCTGTCAGAGTATCGACTGCCACGAGCGAAGGCTCATCGACAACCACGCCGCGCCCGCGCACGGCGATGATGGTTGATGCCGACCCCATGTCGATCGCCATCGAATCAGACACGAGATTCTGCAAAGCCCCGACACTGAGGAACGCTGCTGTCTTTCGCATGAACGCCATTGCGCATCATGATAACGCGCAGTGGGCTCATCCTGTAAATCGATTACATCAATTGATCGCTGTCCAGGCCTGAGGTGTTGCGATCCTTGCGCGGGACCGGTTCCTTCGTGCGTGGATCGGTAGACAGGAGGTTCGTCGTCACTTCAGTAACTGACGCAGGCGCGGGAGGCAGCGCCGTCGTGGTGACGGACGACTTGAATGCCGGCTGCGCGGCGGTTGTTAAGCTCTTCGTTGTACTGGGATTGAGAGTGCGATGTAGTTTCCAGGCTCCATTAAGTAATAAAAATAATCCATAACTAGCCAGCGGAATCCCGACCCCTACCATCGGTGCAACGATCCTTCCGCCAACCACAACGAACCACGGCACTACTGTCAGCAAAGCCAACATCAGTGCGATGATGCCGACGAATATGTTGTGATAACTTCCGCGCGCGTCTCGCGTGAGACGCAGGACTTCGAGCTCCGGAACATCGAGTACAAGGGGCGCTCCACAGCGACGGCAGAAGTTCGACTCATCCACGGCTTGAGTGCCGCAGGTGCGACAAGCGGAGGCCGCCGCACGTTCTATCGCGAGGGCGACTATGGCCTCGGCTTCACGCGCGAGCGTC
>DATHTI010000082.1:0-6269 GCA_035463335.1 Pyrinomonadaceae bacterium
AGCAGGTGACTGAGCAGCCACAATGTGCCGTGATCGGCCCAATGCAAGTCGTCAGCGTAGAAGAGGAGCGATTGTCGTCGTGCGATGTTCGAGAAGACTTGTGCGACGGCGTCGAAGAAGAGCAGTCGTTCTTCGTGTGCCGCGAGCTCCTGCCGTTCGGGAAATGGACCGAGTCGTGTTTCGATCTCGGGTGCAAGCTTCGCGATCTGCGTCGCGTTTTCGCCGAGGATCTCGCGTAACGTGTCGTTGTTTTGTTCTTCGCGTACCCAGCGACGAAACGCTTCGACAAATGGCAGGTAAGGGGTTGTGGCTTCGTACTCGTAACAGCCGCCTGACAACACGAGCGCGCCATCGACGGCGGCCTGGATCGTGATCTCGCGCGCAAGACGCGTCTTGCCTGCGCCGGGCTCGCCGCACAGTACCACACCGTGGCCGCGTCCTTCACGAGCGCGCTGCCAGAGCTCGCGCGCTTCGGCGAGCTCGGTACCGCGACCGACGAGACGACCGCGCGCGAGTGCATCGAGAATGGCGACGGTGGGCGCCGCTTCAGCCGGTGCGGATTCAGTTTGCAGTGACTCGTGTAGTGCGGCGCGCGTTTCAGACGCGGAGCTGAATCGTTGTGCGGGATCTTTCGCGAGCAGCCGCACGATGATCGTTTCGAGACCGCGCGGGATGTCGGAACGCAGCACGCGCGGTGGTACGACTGGCGCGTGAACGTGTTGCGAAACGATCGTCAATGGATCGTCGCCGTGAAAGGGCACGCGGCCTGTTGTCAGCTCGTAGAGCAAAACGCCGAGGGCGTAGAGATCGGCGCGGCCGTCGATTGTTTGGCCCAGGGCCTGTTCGGGCGCCATGTAAGCGGCGGTGCCGACGATGATGCCGGCGCGCGAGATGCGCTCAGCGTATGCTGGTAAGGCGAGTCCGAGGTCTGCGAGCTTCACGTTGCCTGAGTTGCCGCTGCCGGTTAGCAACACGTTGTCGGGGTTGAGATCGCGATGCACGATGCGATTGTTGTGTGCGTGTTCGAGTGCGTCGCAGATCTGACTGGCAATCATTACGACACGCGAGAATTCAGTTGGGCGAACTTGCGAAAGTCGCGGACCGGAGACAAGCTCCATGACGAGAAATGGAATTCCATTTACTTCGCCGACGTCGTGAATCGTGACAATGTGTGGATGGTTGAGGGCTGCGGCTGCGCGTGCTTCGCGGATCAGGCGTTCGCGCGCGTCGGAGTTTTGATACGTGGCGGAGAGGACTTTTACGGCGACTTCGCGCTGTAGCTCCAGATCGGTGGCGCGATAGACGGTGCCCATGCCGCCGCGACCGAGCTCGCTGTCGAGCCGGTAGCGTTCGCGCAATATAGTGCCGGGAGCGGGGGCAGTCGTCGCGCGTAGCTCATCCGGGAGGATGCGCGTCTGCTGGGAGTCGACCATGAACAAAGCATAGCCACAAAAGGCACAAAAAGCACACATGAGAAACGACGAGCGGGGGCAAGCCCCTCTTCCTGACTTGTTCTAATGGTGAGTTCGTTGACGAAATCAGGCAGCCCAAGAAATTGTTTCATTGGTGAGTTCGTTGACGAAATCAGGCAGGCCAAGAAATGAACAGGTCAGGAAGAGGGGCTTGCCCCCGCTCGTCGTTTCTCTTTATGTGCTTTTTGTGCCTTTTTGTGGCTAATTAGGTTTGAAGGTGTAGGTGATGGTTCCCTCGGTTTGGTTCCTGCGGAGTTTCTCTGGTGCGAAAGTCGATTTCATAGCGGCTTCGGTTGAGCAGCCGCGCATGAGCCAATCACCGCCTGCGCCGCGCGCCCAGTAAACCTGCCCGTTCTTGTCGACCATCACGCGCACGGTCACGGTGCCGGACATCAGCTCCGGCCCTTTCACCGGACACTCAGCCTCCGGCAGCGACACCGCTTTCCCCACGAGCTCGCCGCCAAGCTCAGGCAATCCCTTTTGCAGCGGTCTGTTTTGCTCGGCCGCAATTCGCGCCGCTGTTTGTCTCGCTCGGTAGAGATAGGTCGTGATGAGTGAGCCGGCCACGATCGAGCCAGCGAGAGTGACGATCAACAGAATCCAGAAGAGCGCTCGATTCGACCGCGGCGGATCAGAGAGTATCGGCTCGTCGGCAGGGACGAGTGGAACAATGTGATGAGCACAATACGCAACCAGATCGCTGTTATAGATCGCGTTGCACTGCGGGCATCGCTTGCGCGCGCTGGATTTCGCCGGCTGTGCAGGTGGCGGCGTCAGTATTCGCGGCGGCGGAGTGACAGCCTTCGGTGGCTCTGGCGGTGGCTCTCGTTTCGGTTCCGGTTCACGAGGTTTCGGAGTTTCGATTACTGCTGGAGCTTTCGGAGTTTCGATTACTACTCGAGCTTTTGGAGCTTCGCTTACTGATGGAGCTTTGATCGTCTCGACCGGCATCAGTGGCGGTGGCGGCTCGGGCTCAACGGCAGGCCGCTCGGCTGCAGGCTCGTTTCGATTCAGCCGCCGCAACTCCTGCTCGTTTAGTCGTTGCTTGAACCCTGCGATCCAGCGCAGACTCTTCTCAGCATCGGAAACACCTTCCTTGACTTCTTCCTCATCACGCTTTGTCGCAGGTTTCTCGGGTGCGACTTTCTTGGGCTCTTCAAGCGGGATTACGATTCGTTTTGGCGGTGTGCTTTGTTGCGGGCCGTTTTTGAGAATCGCGACGGCTTCTGTCAATCCTCTTCGTTGTGCCCATTCGATCGCGTCGAGGCCGAGATTGTCGCGTAAATGCGGATTGGCGCCCGCTTTCATCAGGAGTTTAACGAGGTTTGTGTGGCCGAAGATAACGGCGAGGATGAGGGCTGTTTGGCCGCCGCCCGTAGTTTCATTGACGTCCGCGCCATTGGCCAGTGATGCGGATACAGCTTCTTCATCGCCGCTTTGGACGGCGTTGGTCAATGGAATGGTAGTACTCACCGCACGGTCCCTGTTACAAATCTCCGGTACAGCTAGGGGCTCGTGCGTTATTCTACAGGAATAAGCGCAATTTACGGATTGATCCTGTGGCAAACAACTGTAGGGGTGGCCCTCTGTGGCCGCCCCAGCGTGGGATATCAACTGGGGTGGCCACGGAGGGCCACCCCTACAGTTACGCCTAAAGATCCGATTCCCTCTTAAAACGGTGGGGGGACGAACGTTGGGTTGAAGCCGAGCGGCACCGGGAACGATGCTGCTGTCGGGCGTATGCCCGTGCGCACCCACGCGTCAATCGCCCCGATGGACGTCAGGATTTGTGGCCCCGTTAAGTTGCAGTGGCCAACTCCGTTCGTGAAAGTCTGAAAGAGAAGTTCCTCTTTACCGGCCGAAGCATTCAGCTCCGCATATGCAGACTCGTTCGCCACCACGAGCAACGGATCGATGATCGTGTGCATGCTCAGGATCGGATTACGGATCTTCCCGTTGTAATCCGTATTGTTGCGCACGTAATTTCGTGCAGACTGTTTTGCTTCGATCTTCGGTCGCGCATTCATCTGCGCCAGCCACGCATCGACCACCGGAGCCGGCAGCCCGATACCGGCGAGATACGCTTTCTCGGCGGGAAGCAGATCGTAAGTCTGATCGACGTTCTGCACGATTGGACCACCGGCGCGTCGCTGTAACTCAGCGCGGGCTTCGGTAATGAAGAAGAAGTCAGTCAGTGCCCAGCCCGGGAAAAATGCGGGCGGCGGTGGCGGTGTGATCCCGCGGCCCGGGTTCTTCGCGACGAGTCGAATAAACTCAAACTTCGGGAAGTTGGCGATGTTGCTGAGCTCCGGTGCGAGCTTCGCAAGCACTTCTGTATCGAAGTCGATATCGTTTCTTACCTCGCCGACCGTTCCCCACGACGGGGGAATTCCAAACACGACATCGTAAGCGAGATACAGTGGAACGCCGCTGTCCCAGAGTCTTGTGGCGCCCGCACCCGCGCTGCAGAGACAGAGCGCGCCGTCGTAGATACCGTTGAACTGCTCCATGCTCTTGTAAGCGACAAACGTTCCGAGCGAAGCAGCGACGATGATCGTGCGTTGCGGTTGTGCGACGTTCTCGCGGAAGAAGACAGCCAGGTTCTTGACGTCCTGGATCGCGTCTCCGATGGCCCAGCCATTGTCTTTGTACGCAGTACCCGCGAGTGCAAAACCCTGCGCGAGCAAAGGAGCTTCGAGCGCCGCGTTGGGCGCAACGTCAGCATTGCGATTGTCGATCTCGCCGGGATGATCGGCCTTATCGCGATACCCGTGCGCGAAGATGAGAAGGGTGCCATTCCAGACTTCCGGCACTCGTATCCGGTATGGCGCTCCATGCAGCTCACCCGAGAGATCGAGCGGCGCCGCTTTGGTTACAGGTGCGCGATGGATCAAGGCGAGGGAGAGTAAAAGAACGGCAGTAAGAGCGATCAGGAGTTTGGCTTTCATCTCAGCGTCCCCTTTGTTTGAAGGAATGGAAGGTGGACGGCAGACTATCACTGCGCCGCGAAAAGCACAAAAAGAAAACAGCTCAACTGAGATAACAGTTTGTGCATTTGTGGCCGAAACTTCTTCGTTGACAGACAAAATATGCAGGAAATTATGCCGGCGAATCCACTATAGAATCGCCCATCACTAGCGGATGTTCACGCCCAGAATTAGCACTCACGGGGCTTTGTCTCAAAGTCACAAGTCAAACTTGGAAGAGGTCAGTACCACCTGCGGTAGCGGGTGGGTCAACCTTAGAGTTCACAATTCCGGGCCATTTGGCAGGCTCAGCAGCAAACTGAGCGTGTTACTCTCCTGGAAATGAATTCAACGACACTTCCGATCATCACTACCCCACGTCTGGTCCTTCGTTGGATTTCCGAAGACGACATCGATGGTCTCTACGAGATCTTTTCGGATCCACAAGTGATGCGCTACTGGAGCACCGTTCCACTGGCCAATCGGGAAGCAGCCACAGAGCTGCAACGCGAGATCGCTCAAGGGAACGAGAGCGAAACAATGTTGAAGTGGGGAATTGCTTTGCGCGACACCGGCACTGTCATCGGCACCACGACGCTCTTCAACCTCAGCCTCGACAATGGACGCGCCGAGATTGGTTATGCGATGGCCCGCGCTTACTGGGGCAAAGGCTACATGAACGAAGCGCTAAAGGCGTTGGTCTCACATGCCTTTGATGTGATGGGATTGCGCCGGCTCGAAGCCGACGTGGATCCACGCAATGCTGCCTCTATTCGCTCGCTCGAGAGATTGGGTTTTCAACGTGAAGGTTTTCTTCGTGAGCGTTGGCACGTAAACAACGAGATCCAGGATGCACTCTTCTACGGACTCCTGCGCCACGAGTGGTCAAATATCCGTTCCCGTTGATCACAAAAGGCACAAAAGAACAAAAAAGCACAAACTTCTTAAATTAAGAAGTTTGTGCTTTTCCCTTTTGGTGGTTTTTCTTTTTGGTGCTTTTTGTTCTTTTGTGCCTTTTGTGTACTTACGGCGTCGATGGGCCACTCGCGCCGCCGCCCCGCATCGTCGCGTCACGCTTGGCTTTGAATTCTGATCCCGCTTTCCATTCCGGATACTTATCGCCCTGCGCGACGCGATATCCGATCATCGTCAGCAACTGCGCGTCATCAACCGCTCCCGTGAGATCCCAGTCAGGTTTAATCTGGTCGGAAACTTTGTGGTAGTCGTTGGTTGTGTACTCGTCGCGCTTCTTCTGGCTGAACGCCGCATCTTTCCCTTCGTAGTTAATCCCCGAATCAGTGTAGAGCGCCGGCACTCCTTGCTTCGCAAATTCGAAATGATCCGAGCGATAGTAAAAACCTTTCTCGGATTCCGGATCGGGATTCACTGTGCGCCGTTGCGAGGTCGCAGCTTCACGCAACAGGTCGATCAAGGTGCTGTTGTCGTCGCCCACCATCGTGATGTCCCTGGTCCTGCCCCACTGATTAACGCCATCCATGTTGATGTTCGCGAGCGTTTTGTTCAGCGGATACAGAGGATTCTCGGCGTAATACTTCGCACCGAGTAAGCCTTTCTCTTCGGCCGTCACTGCGAGAAACAAAATGGATCGTTTCGGAGGTGTGGCGAGCTTCGTGAATGCTTCAGCAATCTCGAGCATTGCGGCAGTGCCCGAGGCATTGTCGAGCGCCCCATTGAAAATCTGATCGCCTGTTAGTTTTGGATCAAGGCCCAGGTGATCCCAGTGTGCCGTGTAGACAACGTACTCGTTCTTCAGCGCCGGATCCGATCCTTCGAGCTTTCCGATGACGTTATTCGAATTGATTTCACGTAA
>DATHTI010000083.1:0-2768 GCA_035463335.1 Pyrinomonadaceae bacterium
GTCCAGTTTCACAACGTTAATTACTCACTTCCAAACGCCACCATCATTTCTAATCTGAATTTGACCGTTAAACGCGGGGAGACGCTCGTATTGCTCGGTGAGTCGGGCTGCGGCAAGACTACGACGCTCAAGCTCGTGAATCGCCTGCTGACGCCAACCTCCGGCGAGGTGATCGTCGAGGGGAAATCGACCACCGCGTGGGATCCGATTGAGCTGCGACGCCGCATCGGCTACGTGATTCAGGAAGGCGGGCTCTTTCCGCATTTCACGATCGCGCGCAACGTCGGGCTTGTGCCTTCGCTCGCGGGCTGGGACGGCGCCCGCATGCACGAACGCATTCGCGAGATGCTGAATCTCGTCGGACTCGATCCAACACAGTTCGCTGAGCGTTATCCACGCGAGTTGTCAGGCGGACAACGGCAACGCGTCGGCGTCGCCCGCGCGCTCGCAGCAGATCCGCCGTTGCTCCTGCTCGACGAGCCTTTTGGCGCGCTTGATCCACTCACGCGCGCGAGTTTGCAACGCGAATTCGCCGAGTTGGCTGCCCGTTTAGATAAGACTGCGATTCTCGTCACTCACGACGTGCGCGAGGCAATGATCCTGGGCCAACGCATCGGCCTCATGCACAAAGGACAGTTGCTGCTGCTCGAAACACCCGAACGCTTCCGCACTTCCGAACATCCGCAGGCCCGCGCTTACCTCGAAACACTCGACGTGAACGGAGGCCACGCGTGAGCTTCTGGCAGTTTCTCCAGGCAAACTGGTCAGAGCTGTTGCTGCTTGTGCGACAGCACATCGTGCTCGTCTTCTTTGCGATTCTCATCGCCGTGATCATCGGTGTGCCGGTGGGAATAGGTTTGACTCGTTATCGAGCCTGGCGCGGTCCGGTGTTGGGCATCGCCAATGTGATGCAGACGATTCCGAGTCTGGCGCTTTTTGGTTTCCTGATTCCGCTGCCGTTTATCGGCGGCATCGGAACACGCACGGCGCTCGTTGCGCTCGTGCTTTATTCGTTGTTGCCGATTATTCGCAACACCGTCACCGGAATACTCAACGTCGATCCAAACGTCAGAGAAGCGGCGGTGGCGATGGGAATGACCGGAAGCCAGGTGTTGCGACAAGTCGAGCTGCCCCTCGCGATGGGCGTGATCGTAACGGGAATTCGCGTTGCGACGGTGATCGCAGTCGGTGTGACGACGATTGCTGCGGCCGTTGGCGCCGGAGGTCTCGGCGTTTACATCTTTCGTGGTTTACGACAGTACGACAACAATCTATTGCTGGCGGGCGCGTTGTCGGCGGCAGCGCTCGCCCTCGCTGCTGATTTCTTTTTGGGCGTGCTGGAGCGGCAGTTGAGCGTTGACGCGAAACGCAGCGCGGCGAGAGGTTCGGTTGTGCGTAAGCTGGCGCTCGCGGCCGCAGTCGTGCTGGTGATGGGCGGTGTTTTGTGGTTGGGCCGCTCGACACCGGCGAATGAGAGTCGCGTCGCAATCGGATCGAAAGACTTCACCGAATCAGCGCTGCTGGCTGAGATCGTTGCGCAGATGCTCGAGGCGCGCGGCGTTTCCGTGGAACGGCGTTTTGAGCTCGGCGGCAACCTGCCTCACGAAGCGCTCGTCGCCGGCACACTCGATCTGTATCCCGAGTACACGGGCACGTCTTACACCGCCATCCTCCAGCACACGCCGATCACGGATCCACGGGCTGTTTACGATCAGGTGAAGAAGGAGTATGCAGACAAGTTCAGGGTTGACGTCAGCCAGCCGCTCGGCTTTGAAAACACGTTCGCGATCCTCGTGCGCGGCGAAGATGCGAGGCGGCTCAACCTCAAAACGATTTCCGATGCGGCCCGCCAGGCGCCACGCTGGCGAGCCGGTTTTGGTCAGGATTTCATGTCGCGCGCGGATGGCTATCCGGGTTTCTCGAAATCGTATCGATTGAAGTTCGCCGAAGTGCGCGAGATGGACCTTTCGTTGACTTACATCGCGCTCTCGTCGTTCCAGGTTGATTTGATCGCCGGCAACTCGACGGAAGGCCGCATTCCGACGCTGGACCTGTTTCAGCTTGCAGACGATCGCCGCTACTTTCCGCCGTATGAGGCCGTGTATCTCGTGCGCCAGGATTCGTTCGCGCGGGTGCCGGCGCTACAGGAAGTTTTAGCGAAGCTCACGAATGCGATATCGACAGAGGAGATGCGGCGATTGAATTACGAGATTGATGGGCGGAAGCGCGATCCGAAGGAAGTTGTGAAAGAGTGGCTTGAAGGGAAGGGTTTTTTAGGTTAGCTGCTGGGCGCCTCGTCGGGAAGCGCCCAAGCCTCTAATATTCAGTTGTCAGAAGGCCCTGGGAAGCCTCAGTGAGGTCTAGGTGCCACCTCCTGTATTCGTGGGCGGATCGGTTGCTTTCGCCACCTCGGGTTCAATCTCTTCTTCAGCAGCCGCCTCAGGTTGAATCTCTTCTTCAGTAGACGTGCTGGTGCCACCACCACCACCAGTGTTCGTTGGTGGGTCAGTAGCTTGAGGATCCTTTACTGTGTCTGACATAAGTCTGATCTCCTTGCGTTGTTGGGAGTTGAGCCAGGTGGATCAACTTTCTCATTGATAGTAAACCTGAATATCAGGCCGTGCAGCATATTGCTTAAACGCGTCGGAACCCCATTGCTGTTCCAACTTGGAGCGTGTGCTCTCTGCATTTCTCATCTGTTCCTGGGCTTTGTTGTTATCTCCTGAGTTCTTTGTGGCTTGCGAAGCGATTACCCACGCCCACCACTC
>DATHTI010000084.1:0-2957 GCA_035463335.1 Pyrinomonadaceae bacterium
GCTTTTGGAACGAAGGCACTGCTTGAAAACACGCAGTGGGCCGCCGACGACTTACCGGTGTTTAGCTCGTCCTGTGCTTCGGGAATACATGCGCTGTATGCTGCGCGCGAATTGTTGAACTCGGGAGCAGTCAAGGAAGTGCTCGTGCTTGCGGTCGACATTCTCGCGCGCTCGAATCATGAGAATTTTGAGAGCTTGCGAGTGCTGGCGGAGAGGCCTTGCACGCCGTGGCAATCGACGAGCTCTGGATTCATTCTCGGTGAAGCAGCGGTTGTGTTGAGACTGGCGCGCGCGGAAGACGAAGTGGCGACGGAATTAAACGGGCCCGAATTAGGAAGTGATCTCGTCGAGCACGATGGACTGTCGAGCGTGATCGAAACATTAGCGCCAGTGAATGCTGGGATGATCTTCGGGCAGGGAACTGGACCATACGCGAATGATGCTGCCGAGCTCAGAGCGCTTGGCAGTCTCGTCGACAAGAATGTTCCGATCAGCACGCCGCTGAGTCACTTCGGACACACGTTGGGAGCCTCGAGTCTACTATCGATCGCGCTTGCGGCTGCTCTACCCTCGCTGGCGAATTCGGCGGACAGCACCACAGACGGAAGGCCAATTTGTAGGGGCGGCCCTCCGTGGCCGCCCCAGCGTCCACATAAAAACGTCCTCGCAACATGTCGCGCATTAAACGGCGCCTGTGCCGCCACAAGCGTCGGAAAAATCTCTCACGCAACAACGCAAAGCCGCAAAGTCAGTTGGCAGAAGAGCGTAATACCCGGTCCGTTAATGAATCCCACGATCAGAACACTTGCATCTGAAGCGTATGAGCAACAGCCGGCTACACCTCCAGACATCCTGATCCTGCGTCTTGAAAAACCGCTCTCACCGCCATCTTCAGCCATCATCGGTGGACGACTCCTGCCCAGCGCCGTGCTCGAGATCACACCGGGTTTTGCTTCACAACTAATCGCTCGCTGCTGGGGCTATACTGGTCCAGTGCTCTGTCTCGCCGGTAACGTCGATGTCGATCCATATGGACTAACAACTGCCCTTCGTGAATCGGGAGCAAACGTGTTTCAAGTGAATCTGCGAGGGAGTGGAGACAATCGTGCAATCGAATGGAACGTTTGAAAACAACGACGCTGGCTTGATGTCAGGTTTGCGAGTGCTCGTGACCGGAGGCTCAGGCGGCATCGGCCAGGGCATCTGCACTGTTGCTGCGCGAGAAGGCGCAAATGTCGCTTTCACCTGGCACGGAAACAAAGCGGGAGCGGATGCGACGGAAAAAATCGTGCGCGATCAGGGACGCGAGTGCCTGCCACTACAAGCAGATCTTCGCAATGCTGACGAAGCGAGCAAGGTGGTCGCCACCGTCGAGGAATCCTGGGGTGCGATCGACACTCTCGTAAACAATGCCGCCTTCAGTGAAGCAGTTCCTTTCATACTGATCGACGACAAAGACTTCGCCGACATCATGGAGCTCAATCTGTTCGCTGCGTTTCGCATGTGCCGTGCAGCAGTGCGCGGCATGATCCGTCAGAAGTATGGACGCATCGTAAACATCTCATCGATCACCGGCTCGCGCTCGATTGCCGGGCCGGTTCATTATGCGGCGAGTAAAGGCGCACTTGAAGGACTCACGCGCAGCCTCGCACACGAAGTCGGGCCGTACGGAGTTCTCGTCAACGCGATCGCCGCCGGAATTTTTGAAGGTGGATTGAAAACTACGATCCCCGAGCATCACCAGAAACGTTACCTCGACGCCTGCGCCCTTTCTCGCTTCGGCCAACCAGCCGAGTGTGGCGAAGTAGTCGCATGGCTCGGCTCGCGGCGCAACACTTACATAAACGGCACAGTGATCTTCCTTGATGGCGGCACGTTAGCTTAAAAAAATCAGTGAAATCTTTGGTTAAAACCTACTCAAACTTTTCCAAATGAACTAGAATTCGCGCGTCCTCGTCGCCCGATATACAAGCCTTCAATTTAAGGAGTGTGAATCGTGATCCAACTCGACCCGCTCTTCGCAGGTCCCCCTCCAAAGAGGGACCGCGATGCCGCGTTCTTTTCTTACACTCGATCCATCTGTCCCACCTGCAAAAAAGTGATCGACGCACACATCGTCCTCCGCGATGACAAAGTGTGGATGCAGAAGAAATGTCCGCGACATGGTTTCTTCGAGGTCGTAGTCTCGAGTGATGCCGAGTACTACATGAAGTCGCTCTCCTATACGAAGCCCGGCACGGTGCCTTATCGATTTGCCACCAAAGTCGAACACGGCTGTCCGGAAGATTGCGGCCTCTGTGAAGATCACCTGCAACACACCTGTTCACCGATTCTCGAGATCAATGACGTGTGTGATCTGACGTGTCCGGTTTGCATCGTTCGCAACCAGCAGCGCTATTCGATGACGTTCGATGACTTCAAAAGCGCGGTTGACTTGCTGGTCGCGGCGGAAGGTGAGCTGCCGATCATGCTGCTCTCCGGTGGTGAGCCGACGCTGCATCCACAGTTCTTCGAGTTTTGCGACTACGTGCTGCGTGGTCCACACGAGGGCAAGATCAAGCGCTTGCTGATCTCGACCCACGGACGAAAGATTGCACAGAATCGCGCCTTTGCCGAGAAGTTCAAAGCGGGTGGCATGTACGCGTCGCTCCAGTTCGACACGTTAAAGGCCGGGGTTTATCCGAGGACGCGTGGGGTCGAGTTGATCGACATGAAGATGCAATGCATCGAGGTCATCAAAGAGCTCGACATTCCCACCGTGATTGTTCCCACCGTGTCGAAGGGCGATAACAGCGGCGAGCTCGGCGCGCTTGTCGAATTTGGATTAGAGCTGGAGCAGTGTTCGAGCATCGTTATCCAACCGATGGCCCACACCGGCGACGGCGGCGATGGTTATCATGCAAACCCTGCCGGCCATCGGCTCACGATGCCTGAAGTTCATCAGCTTATTGAAGAGC
>DATHTI010000085.1:0-2925 GCA_035463335.1 Pyrinomonadaceae bacterium
GCACGCCGAAATAGGTCATGCCCCACTCGGGCGCGTTGCTGCTGACCAGCATCACACGATCACCGGGCTTGATGCCTTCGCTGGCGAGAAATCCGGCAACGCGCGTAGCCAGTTCACGGAGATCTGCGTAGGTGTATTGCTCCTTGCGTCCATTGCGCTCGATTCGCATTGCAACTCGGGTCGCGTGACGCTTGGTCGACGTTTCGAAGAGTTCGAGCAGATCGCGATAGGTGTAGACGCGCTTTGGCTGCGCGCGCATTTCGTCTTCGAGCGTGGGAAACACCCATTTAGTGAGCCCCGGCAAATGGATGTTGAGCCAGTAGTCGTACCAATCAAACTTTTCCGGATTCCACGTCAACAGCGATTGCTCGTCTTCACTGATGCGATCGAAGAGCGCGCGCACGTTGTCCGAGCGAAATACGTAAGCATTCTCGACCGTGAACGGGCGAAACATGTCAAACGCCTCGCTGGTTTCGCGCGTCAGCTCTTCGACACGCTCGACACTGCTTTTCACACGATCGATCACTTCGCCGACACGACCGCCGCCCCAGCGTGGCCGCACGCGATCGAGCAACGACGACGCTTTCTTCGCGGTGGCATTGAACATCGGCACCGACGTGTTTTCGAATTTCGACACCGTGACGGGCCGTGGCTCCATGCGCGCTGCGATCTTGTTGAGGATCTTGACGCCGCTGTCCTTCTCTTCGAAGTACTTCCGCTTGTCGAGCCCGCAGAGACCGATGATGCGCTCCATGTTGTTCGCGTTGGCATCTCCGGTGGCTGCCTGGAAAACAAGCTGCGGCTCTTCGACGCACGCCTGGGCCGATACCGCCAGCATCACCGACGCGACCTGGTCCACGGGCGTGATATCGAGAATCAGTTTCGGATCTGCGGGGATTTGTGTCTGACCTTTGCGGATCAGGAAGATGATCGGCGCCGTCGTTGTGAAGCCTTCATTCCAGCCGGGAAACGGGTAAGACATCGCTGACTCGACGATGCTCGGTCGCACGATGCTGCGCACCATGTCAGTTTCGGCAGCGACGAGCTGCTCGCCGAGCGATTTGGTGTACGTGTAAATGTTAGGCCAACCCCAGTACGCGGCCCGCTCGACGCCGAGATCTGTAAGGCGCGTGCGCGTCCAGACTTTTCTCTCGCGCGCGACGGCGAGTCCGAGTGCGTCTGGGTCGTCCACGTTGCGCTCTTCTTCGTTGAGTCGCTTGCGCGCGAGCTCGCGGAAACGGGCAGTCATCATCGCGTCGCGCGCTTCGTCTCTGACGCGATCGGCGAGTTTGGCGCAGTCGGCGATCTCCTGGTCGACCGAAAACTGCACGCCTTTCATCTCGGGGTCGCGATGGCGCGGGAAGTAGCCGATCACCGGATCGCTTTCCCAAACCGCTCCCGAGCGATTACCCGCGACGAAGCAGGTCGAGACGTGGACGAGCGCCGGACGTTTCATGCGGCGCGCGAAGGCGATCACGTTCTGCGTACCCACGACGTTCGTGCGCAGGCCGCTCTCGAGTGTCGGGTTAAAAGTCACATTGCCCGCAGAATTGATAATGACGTCAATATCTTCGGCAATTGCTTGTGCTTCTTCGTCGCTGTAGCCGAAGTTCGTCTCGGCGATGTCTCCGCCCTTGACGATCACCTTATCGTTGACAAAACCCTCGAGCGCGCTGCCGTAACGCTCGCGCAGCGGATCGAATGGTGGCGCGGTGATGATGTTGTTCCAGAAACGACTTTCCGACTCCTCCTGCGAACGCGCCCGCACAGTGAGATAGATCTTGCCAATGTTCGGGAAACGATAGAGCAACATGCTCAGCGTGACCTTGCCGAGAAACCCCGTACTCCCGATCAGGAAGATCTTCCGGTCTCTATAGATTTCAGTCGGAGAGAGTTTCATAAAAATATCCGCGTTCATCCGCGTAAATCCGCGGTTAACTACTCCATATCCGCAATGCCGATCATCGGCTGATGCAGCATCGTGATTTCCGCCGAGTTGCCCATGTAACTTCTCGCCATCGCGATCGCTTCCGTCAAATTGTCCGCACGTTCCCAACCGAGAATCGCCGGCACGTGCGCATTCTCCGCGCCCGCTGCAATCACGTGCCCAACATGCTGGCGGCCATTCTCACCCCAGTACCACATGAAAAACGGGTGCGCGCCGTGATACGCATTCCCGCGCCGGTACATCTCGATATAACTGGGATTGTTCGCAAACTCGCGCTCGTATTTCTCACGCAAGGTAAACGCGTCGCGCGTCTCCGGCAGCAGCCGGTTAAAAAACTCGATGTAGCTCGGATGAAACTGGTGATCGAAATCGTCGTAGCACGGGTGATGCAGGATCAGCACACCGCCTTTTTTCAGCAGCGGCTTGTTGCGATAGAAATTGAAGTGATAACCGAGTGCCATCACCTGGACCAGCAGCGGGTTCAGGATCGAGTAGACGTTGTACGGCGAGATGTCAGGAATGCCGGTGATTAGAATGTCAGCCTGGCCGCGAATCGGAATCGCATACTGCTCAAAGCCTTTCGCGACGATCTTCTCGTGGACCAGCTCCGTCTTCCCCGCGTAACACGCCGTCATCTCATACTGCGACGGCCGCGAGTGCAGCAGCTTCCGGCGCGCCGCACGCGGCAACTTGCTCATCGTGTAACGCATGGCTTCAAACTTCATGCGATCAAAGGCCGTGAAGTCGTCTTCGTTCTTCAGCAGGAAGTCCATGTCGCCTTTGTACATGCGATTGTTGATGGCGGTTTCTATGTGAAACACGTTCAGGTGTTCATCAACAATCTTGCCCAGGCGATGGACCTTGTGGTTCAACTCGGATCGCGCCGGGTCCATGTAACTGTCCGAATCGCGGATGGTTTGCGGTTCGTGATGAGCGCGCAACGATTCGTAATCGCATAAGCCGACGGCGACTGATTT
>DATHTI010000086.1:0-5033 GCA_035463335.1 Pyrinomonadaceae bacterium
CCTGGAACCGGGTAGTTATTATTTGCAGGTTGCGGTGACGGAAACTGGCGTCAGGAAAGCGCAGCCTGTGGTCCAGTGGGTAGATTTCGAGGTGTCGAAGTAAGCCTCCGCGGCCTACTTCGACAGAACCTCGCGGAAGAACTCTATTGCCCGGGGATCACCGGACTCACCCAGCGAGCGTATTGCCTGCTTGCGTACGAGCTGGTTTGTATGTGTCCTCGCAATTTTGATCAGGATCGGCACTGACTCTTCAGAGCGTCGCTCGCTGATTGCCCTCACGGCCTGAACCTGCACTTCCGCATTACCATCAGCGCTCTGCGCCGTCTGGCTCAGAAACTCGAAGCTCCGTTTAGTCGCGCGCTCACCGAGCAACCGGATCGCCTGCCGCCGCACGTCCATCACATCATTACCACTCGCGACTGCAAACAACTTCTCTTCAACACGCGGGCTCTTGATCTCCGAAAGCGATTGAAGCACGGTACGCTTGACGTCCGGCACCTGCTCGGAATCAAACAGCTTCAAAAGATCGTCAACCGCGGCTTCACCACGCTCGCTCAAAACGCGAATCGCCGTCTTGCGTATCTCAACATTCGCATCGCTGCGCGCGATCTCGAGCAGACGCACCTGCGCGCGCGGGCTCTTCGTTTCGGCGAGCGAGCGCAACGCCGCACGCTTCACCTCGATGTTCGTCTCGTTGTTATAAATCTTCATCAGCTCGTCGGCAGTGTCGTCACGTTGAAAATGTCCGAGCTGCCGCACGGCCGAACGTCGTGATTCCCAATCAGCGTCATTCTTCGCAACGCTCAAAAGAAACGCGAACGCCGGTTGCTCGTCGATGCTGTTGCCCGCGGCCGAAATCACGCTTCTGCGAACCTCTGTGTCTTTCACGCTCCCATAAAGATCCTGGAGCGTCGCGATTGCCCCGCGATCGCGGCTCTGTCCGATCGCATGTGCGGCGGAGCGTCGAATCTTCTTGTCTTCGGCGTCGTTGCGCACGAGCGAGGCGAGAAATGTTTGTTCACCGCCGACGCGGCCCAGCCAGTTAACAGAAGTCGAGCGGATGCGCTGGTTTGGAGAAGTGGCAATGAAGTTCTTCAACATCCCACCGACTCTCGCATCGTCGTGCAGCGCGATGCCGAGCACGGCGCGCTCGCTCAACATGTCGAGAGGCGTTGCGGCGGCAATGGCGCGCAGGTAGTTGAGGCTCTCTTCGTTGTTCGCACGGCCGAGCCAGTAAACCGGATAGCCGCTGTACTCGCGTTTGCGCTCGAGGTTGTAAACCTCCATGCGCGTGATCTGGTTATTCGACGGCTCGCGCAACAGGAAGATCGCGAGGTTACGTGTCTCGACCGTGACGCCAGCGGCGTTTGTACCGATGAAAACGGTCGTGTCGCCCGTCGTGTTCATGGTGCCGTTGAACTCACGAATGCTGAGATCGACGCCGATCCCCGGACGCACGTCGAAACTGTAAGCGGACCAGTACGGTGTTTGTTGACTGCGTGCACGTGATTGCGCGGCTTCAAGCCGGGCCATCAGGTCTGCACCGTCGACGGGGGTAAAACTCTGGACCGTGGTCGCGCTGGATTGTGTTTGCGGCTCGTCAGCCGCAGCCGCGACTGTGGCGACTGTTGCAGGGCGATTTCCGCCGGCGCAAGCGATCCCGATGATCGCGAGAAAGAGGAGCATTGAATGACGCATGAAATTCCTCCGAATGATTAAGCAAAACGGTAGTTTTTTAACAGAATTACAGGATTTGCAGGATTAACATGAAACCTGTAAATCTTGTTAATCCTGCAGTCCTGTAGAGTGTGACTTTTCGCCAAAGTCACCCTGAGGTTTCAATTCACTTTCAACAAGTCTTCCAAAAACTTCAGCGCTTCGGGATCTTTGCTCTCGCCCAGATACCTGACCGCTGCTTTCCGCAACTCCACTGACGGATCGTTCTTCGCGATCGTCATCAGCTTGCGAAGGGCGCTCTTCTGTTTCGACTCGGCAAACGCGCGCACCAGGCCCATTCTGATTTGCGCGTTCTGTTCGGTATCGTAAAACGACACCAGTTGATTGACAGTTTGCTCGTTATCTTTTTCGACCAATCGTCGCAGCGCGTAATTACGCAGCTCGACCGGATCGTTGCTGCGAGCTATATCAAACAGCTTTCCAACCGCGCGCGGGTCGTCACTTTCACCGAAAGCACGCAGCAGGCCCTGCTTGATTTGCGGGCTCGTCTCGCTTGTGTAGAGCTGCACCAGCTCGTCGATCGAAACGCGACCATGATCGCCGAGACGACGAATCGCTTCGATGCGCAACTCCGGCGTCTCGCCCTGGCGCGCAATGTCGAAAAGCTTGCCGCGGGCGCGTGGATCGTCACGCTCCGCCAGTGTTCGGATGATTTGCGAACGAATTTCCTTCGTCTTGTCAGCGTCGAAGATCCGGATCAGCTCGTCGAGCGAAGCCGCATCCTTCATCTGGCCGATATAGCGAATCGCATATTGCCTCGTGGCGAGGTCGTCACCCGCGCGCGCAATCTCCATCACCTTCGCCTTACCACGCGGCGTTTCACCTTCCATCAACCCGCGCAGGATCTGGGAGCGAATTTCCTTGGTTCGATCAGCATCATAGATATTGATCAGCTCGTCGGTAACTTGATCGTTCTTGGTCTCGCCCAGGCGCCGGATCGCGGTGAGACGTAGTTTCAGATCAGGATTGGTGCGCGCTACTTCCAAAAGCATCGGAACAACTCGTGGTCCACCATGTGAGCCGAGCATCGATACTGCCGCAGCCGCAAAGCCCTGACATTTAGTTGGATTGGCGCGGAGCGCTTCGGTGACGATTCCGATCGCGCGTTCCTCGTCTGCCTGAAACAGGCTCTGCAACGCCAGTATTTTAATCTCGCAATCGTCGCGCTCGAGTGCCTGGTCCACTTCAGCTTTGCGACCCAGCACTACCAGCATGGCCTGCGCTTCCTGCCGCCAACTCGAGCCGGGAAATTTTTTGATAAGAGTCAGCAGCGGGGTTGCGGCTTCGTCTTTGCGACCCTGCTTTTGTAACGCGTAGCCGTACCAGTAAAGCGCGGCGTCGAGCTCCCTGTCTTTGGGATAACCCTTAATGAAGTCGTTGAATTTCTCGGCTGCTCGTTGCCAGTTTTGTGCTTCGATGAAGTCGCGGCCTTCGCGAAAGATCTGCATCGAGGCCGTGTTTCCTTTCGCCTGCACAAATTTATTGAGCTTGGAGAGATCCTGGGCAAAGGCTGAGTTGCGTTGAGTGGAAATCGAGAAAACGGTTACGACAGCGGCGATAGCCAACAGCGCGAATCCGGATCTGATTTGGGGGCGATAGTTAACTAAGTGCTTCATGATTATTCGTTGTCCTCAATCGTGGAAATTGCTTCTACGTGACGGTTCGCCGCACAGGCACAGAGAACTCGAGAGCGAGCGCAGAGATCGAGCGGTGATCAAAAACGCACATGGTTCCTCCCTGTTCCCTGTGCCTCTGAGGTGAACCGCCGTTGTTTTCTCTGTGGTTGCACAGAGGTTAGTCAAGAGCGCGTGCGAGTGCGGTCGAGTTGACCCGCAACAGCGGCACGATGTTTTTGCGTTCGACGCGTTCACGAATTACGCGGAGCGCGTCCTTGTCCGGTTTGTCCGGCAGGTTAGAAATATCAATCAGAATCGGTTCCAGGCTCTCGAGCAAAGATGAGATCTGGACGTCACCTGCTGCGTCAGCTTCACGACGCAACATCATGTTTTGCAATACGAGTTGTTGAGCGCGCTTACGCTCGTAAGCGACTTCATTTGCCGAGCCGGGTTCGTTCATGCGCACGTTTCTAAACGCGACCAGCAGCGTTTCAGACTTTTCGAAATGAAGCGCGGTCATCGTCTGCGCGTCGGCGGAACGCACCGGATCGGGAGTTGATGGAATTGCCGCAAATTGCTCACCTGGTTTCGGCTCACGCGCCAGTGGTTGCTTCTTTGCCGGAGCCGGTGATGGTGAACGACGCGGAGCAGTTTCTTCGTTACCTTTGTTTGGTGAAGGCGATGCTTCCGGTTCGGGTTGTTTTTGCGGTGCTGCGGATGCGGTTGGTACCGGAGTCGGATTCTGGACCGCCAGGTGTTTGTCGCTCGTGCTCGTGTTGGAGCTCTTATACATGAGCAAACCGATGATTGCTGCGACGATCACGAGCGCTGCGAAGGCGACAGCCTGAGTGCCAAAACTCCATGCGAACCCACGAGCCGGCGCACGTCGCGGCGTTGACAGGATCTTTTTCAGCGCGCGGTTTTGAACGGCAGGTTCCAGCGACGTTTCGAAGCCGGCGATCTGGCTCCGCAAGTTGAGAAAATCAGCGCGCACTTGCTGGCAGTCGCCACAGCCGAGCAGGTGACGCTCAACTTCGCGTGCTTCGACGGTTGATAGCTCGCCGTCGATTAGTGATGAGATTCGTTCGGTGAAATTGCAGTTCATATTAAAACCTTTAGACAGGATTCACATGATTTACATGATTGACATGAGAGATCCTGGTCCAGCGTTCTCGCAGCGACGCACGCGCGCGAAAGATGTCAACCTTAACTTTGCTTTCAGAGATGTTCAGCACTTGTCCAATCTCGCGATAGCTCAACTGTTCCTGCTCGCGCAGCAGCAGCGCGGTGCGTTGGTCTTCGGGCAAAGTCTGTAGCATTTCAAGCACGAGATTTTTTCGCTCCTGAGTCTCGTATTCCTGCTCCGGGTTGCGTGCTCGCGGCCTCATCGTTTCCACCACTCGATCAAACAGCCGGTAGCGCGTGTGCGATTTGCGAAACTCGTTGATCGCCATGTTGCGCGCGACGCGGTAGAGCCAGAAGCGCGCTTCGTCGACCGGCATAGTTCCCCAGGCCGTACGATGGAGTTGCAGGAAACTTTCCTGTGCCAGATCCTGCGCCAGCGGCGCGCGGCCTCCCAATAAACACTCCAGAAAGCGGCATAGGCTAGGGTAGAAATCCTGAAACAGCATGGTGAACTCTTCGTCTTCGCTCGCCATAAGCTGCGCTACGTCTCCTAAA
>DATHTI010000087.1:0-3901 GCA_035463335.1 Pyrinomonadaceae bacterium
GTGTCGCGAGATCACGGAGAGCCGCTCGATCGACGTGCAGGAGATCGACGCCGCGTCAAACACCGGTGTGGATAACGTGCGCGACGCGATTATCGCGAGCGTCGGCATCGCACCCGCTCGCGATCGTTACAAGGTCTTCATCATCGACGAAGTTCATATGCTCTCCGGCGCCGCTTTCAACGCGTTGCTGAAGACGCTGGAAGAGCCGCCGCCGCGCGTAGTCTTCATCATGGCTACGACGGAGCGTCACAAAGTTCCTGAAACCATCCTGTCGCGCTGCCAGCAGTTTGAATTTCGCACGATTGCAACCGCGAAGATCCTCGAGCGTCTCAAGCTGATCGCGATGTCAGAAGAGATCTCGATCCCTGACGACGCGCTGCGCGAGATTGCGCGCACCGGCGAGGGCTCGATGCGCGACGCGCAGTCAGCATTGGACCAGGTGATCAGCTTCGCAGGCGACAAGATCAAGAAGGAAGACGTGGAGATGGCGCTCGGCGTCGCCGGCGCTGACATTCTCAAACGCATCATCGACAGCATCGCGCAAAACAAACCCGCTGAGGCGATCGCGGCCGTGGACGACATCGTGATGCGTGGTCACGATCTGCGAAACTTTTGTCGCGATCTGCTCGCGCACTTCCGCGACTTGCTGGTGACGAAAGTTTCCGGAAACGAAGAGCTGCTGGAAGCGGCGGTGTGCGAGCCGGCCGAGCTGAAACGACAGGCGGCGTTGTTTACCGAATCAGATCTGGTGCGCTTCTTTCACTCGCTCGCCGAAACTGAAACAAAACTGCGCGCCGCGACTCAGCCGCGTTACCAGCTCGAGATCGGAATCGTTAAATTGATGGAGCTGCGTGGCGTCGAGAGTATCAACGAAATCCTTCAACGACTCGCCACACTCGAGACAAACGCCGGTAGCGATTCGTCTTCGAGAACGCCTTCAGGCTCGAGTGGAAGTCCGGCCAAGAGCACTCCCGAGCGCTCACCTGCGCCTTCTCGTTCAGCGGGCTCATCGTTTACTGCCGCTGCTGCCGTGTCGCCGGCGCTCGAGAAGCCAGTTGAAGAAAAGCTTGAGGCCACTGCGCCTCCGGCTGAGCTCTCGGCAATCGAGAGAGTCAAAGCTGTTTTAGAACGTCAAAGAAAGATGTTGCTGATCCCGGCGCTCGAAGCAGCGCAGGCGATTGTGTTTGAAGAGAACGAGGTGTGCATCGAGTTTGCGCCCGATGCGCGTCTCTATCGCGAGACGCTTTCCAGAGCAGACAACAACAAGTTCGTGCGTGATGCGTGTCGCGAAGTGACGGGCAAAGAGATGGGCGTGCGCATCGTCGTGAAAGATCCCACGGCCGAAGGCGAGCCACTCAGCCGTGAAGATGAGGCGCGGCTGGAGAAGCAACGACTGCGCGAGATGGCTGAGAGTAATCCCGTTGTGCAGACGATGCTGAAGACCTTCCGGGGCGAGATCGTCGACGTGCGGCGCGTAGACGGCGAGCGCTGAACGAACAAATCCCGCGCGGCTGTCGTATGTGCTTCCACTTGGGAGGTAGCTGATACCATGCGTGATCCAGTTTTGGCGGGAGTTCTGAGTTTGATTATTCCGGGCGTTGGGCAGCTCTACAACGGCCGCATCCTGGCGGGAATACTGTGGTTGATTTTTACGCCAGGCTTCTGGCTCGGGACGGGCGGCACGCTCGGGTGGATCTGCCACATCGTCTCCGCTTACTGCGCGTATTCCTACGCTAAAGAACACCCCGTCCGAGTTTAAAACCGTAACACAGATAACACGGATT
Organism: Pyrinomonadaceae bacterium; assembly: GCA_035463335.1. GTDB lineage: Bacteria > Acidobacteriota > Blastocatellia > Pyrinomonadales > Pyrinomonadaceae > PSRF01. Next base: position 1,785 of record DATHTI010000087.1, read on the forward strand.
ACGGCCTTTCTGGTTTCTTGGGCGGCTTGGCTTTCGGGATATCGTCGACATCGATCACCGCCCCTTCCAGCTTCGGCGCACCTCTTAATAACGGCGGCAACTTCGACACGGGAATGCTCACCGTCGCTATCGGATCGACACGCCTCAGAATCGCGCCGCCACGCCCTGCAACCCAAACGTTCGTCCCGCCACGATACGCAATCGAAAACAACGATGTGCTAGTAATCGACGGCTGAATTGACCACGTCTGCCCGCCATCTTTACTGTGAATAATGCTTCCCTGTTCCCCCACAACCAGCACGTCGTTCCGACTCGCGAGCGCGAGACCAAACAGGTTCCCGTTCACTCCACTCTCGAGATCCTTCCACGTCTCGCCACCATCATCCGTCCGCAGCACAAGTCCGCGCGCGCCGACGATGTAGCCGCGCTCTGCATCAGCAAACGCGACCGCATACAGCCACTCCTTCAAATTGCGATCGACGCGCCGCCAGTTTGTACCACCATCTTCCGTGCGCAGGATTGCGCCGTTGGAGCCAACCGCGACGCCATGCAGCGGATCGACAAACTTCACGTCCTCGAGCCAGTTGAGTGAGTTCGTACGCTGAAACTCCCAGCTCACACCTTCGTCCTTCGTGTGCCACACGGCTCCGCGCGCGCCCACGACCCAACCTTCGGTTGGCGATACGAATGAGACACCAAACAGATCCTCCGTCACCGGACTCGGAACTCGATCCCACGTGACACCCGCGTTGACCGAATGAAGAATCGTGCCTTTATCCCCAACCACCCAGCCTGATTTTTCCGTCAGAAACGTGATCGCATTCAGCGTCGCAGTCGATCCGGAAGGACGAATGGTCCAACTCTTTCCACCGTTGGCAGTAAAGAGAATCTTGCCGCGCTCGCCGACGGCCCAGCCGTGAGAGTTGTCGATAAAGAAAATGTTTGCGAGATCGTCGCGCCCGCCTTCGGTCAGCCTTTGCCACGAGAGACCGCCGTCGTCGGTGCGCACCACGAGACCATCAGCGCCGGCGGCCCAGCCGAGCGACTCATCCGAGAAGTAGAGCGTCGCGAGACGTGGACCAGTGCGGATATTTACCGGCAGCCAGATGTTGCCGCCGTCGCCGGTGGTCAACACGACGCCGTTTTCGCCCGCGGCCCAGCCGTGCGTCTCGTCAGCAAAGAAGACCGTATGAAGATCGGTTTTGACGAGGCTGTCTTTTATGGACCACGACTCACCACCGTCCTCGGTATTTAGGATCGTGCCGCGGTAACCGACCGCGGTTGCTTTCTTTTCAGAAGTGAACGTGACACCGGTGAGTGCAAACTCAGTTAATTTCTTCGACTGCTTCCAGTCTGCGCCGCCATTTGTGGTGAAAAGGAGTGTTCCGTGTGAGCCCACGATGATTCCGTTTTTCGCATCGGCGAAAGAGATTGAAAACAGGTGCGACGTTGTTTGGCTGGTCTGGCTCTTCCAGGTCTTGCCGCCGTCAGTCGTCGCGATGATCGAGCCGAATGTGCCAACCGCCCAACCGAGCAAAGGGTTCTTCGGTGCGAACGTGACCGAGAAAAGGTGATCGCGAACACCACTCGGCCGCAACACCCATTTGCCGCCGCCGTTGCTCGTCGTCAATACGACGCCACGAGCGCCAGTGATCACGAGGCGCGAGCGGTCTTTTACATACAGACCGTAAAGAGTGGTTTGGGCCGGACTCTGCTGTTCTTCCCATTCAAATCCGCCGTTATCAGTCGTCAGCACAACACCATTGGCGCCGACTGCCCAGCCACGTTTCTTGTCGGGAGCAAATTTGATGGAATTGATTGAATTTCCCTGCGGCAGCGGGTTCTGCCACTGCCAGCCACGCTCCGGAGTCTGCGCGCGAGCCACAGGCGGGAGGAGGAGACAGACGAGGAGCAAGGTTGTTTTTCTGAGCATTATAAAAAGGGGAGGAGGAATTATAGTGCCACGGATCTCACGGAGCAAAGCCCGGATTAAAACAGATCCGTCTTCAATCCGTGGCTTCAATTACGCCGACCTTGTCAACGGCCTCGCGCAGGATTGATTCTTCTACGTGTCCCGCGGCGGCGATACGGCGCGCGGCGTTGTCAGCGGCTTCCTG
>DATHTI010000088.1:0-5757 GCA_035463335.1 Pyrinomonadaceae bacterium
GTAAATCCACCCACCTAACGTGCCGGCGCCGACTTTAACTGTCCCCAACGCTATCGCGATCACATCCGCGACGACGTAAAGCGCAATTGCATTTAACCCGAATACTTCAAATGGCTTGGCCCAACGTCGATAGCCGTTGATATCGATCAGCCAGTAACAGATCGATAGAAACTGTAACGCCAAACCGCCCGTAAACAGCACGTACGAGCTGGTCCAGAGCGCTTTATTGATTGGGAAGAACGAGTTCCACGCCCAACCAATTGCCACACACACCGCGCCCACTACAAACATCCCGGCCGCCTTCTCGTACCGCGTCCTTTCTGTTCGCAACCACGAACCAGTCAACACGCCCATCAACGTCGTCGCGATTGCCGGAACCGTGCTCAGAAGTCCTTCCGGATCGTAAACGCGTGCCTGCGCCCACACGTGTTTCCCAAACACGACACGATCGACAAACGACGGCAGGCTGCCTTCTTTAGTCAGATCCCCCGCTAAGAAACCGGGCGCCGGAACAAGTCTCAGGAGCAGCCAGTAAAAAATCAGCAATCCAATCGTGATTGCGATCTGCGTCCTGACTTTCGTGTTGAGAAAAATGATCGATGCGAAGAAGTAACAGACAGCGATGCGCTGCAACACGCCCGGGATGCGATATTCAGCGAGACCAAAGTACGGCAGGCCATTCAGAAAGAGACCTATCGCGAAGATGATGAGCGTGCGCTTGATGATCTTGAGATAAAGATCGCGCTTGCTGCCGCCACTCTCGACTCGCCGCGCAAACGCGAGCGGGATCGCGACGCCGACGATGAAGAGGAAGAATGGAAAGACCAGATCGGTCGGTGTCCAGCCGTGCCAGCTCGCGTGTTGGAGCGGCCAGTAGATGTGTTCCCACGTGCCTGGATTGTTTACCAGGACCATCCCGGCGATCGTGATACCGCGAAAGACGTCGAGGGAAACGAGGCGCTGCGTATCAGTTGGCATCGGCGGCCATTTAACCACAGATATCTGTGGTTAAGTAGACTTTATTGAGATCAGCACGAGACCATAATCACGTACGCGGGCCAACAAACCGTGCAGCGCCGCCTGGTCTGCAACCTCACCCGAGATCGTCGTCACGTTGTCTTGCCACGCGATCGACATGCCGTCGAACAGCTCATTCCATCTCGCATCCAGGTAACCTTTCACTTGGATCTCGTAAAACGTCTTGTCTAATTCTTTCTCTTTGATCATCTGACCCTCGCTTGCAAATACTCCTCGACGAGGCGAGGCGAAACCTCCGACGAGATAAATGCGATGTGATTATCAGGACGAAGAAACACACAAAACTCATCTTCTCTTTCGAAGATCTCGCGGACGCGCTCGTTGTTCGGGATAACGTGGCAGTCAACCAGGTCTCCAAACTTTTGCTCGCACGCTTCCGTCCGCTCGTTATTCGAAAAAATGAGCAGGTGAAACTTCGGCTCCTTCAACTTGTCGAAAATGCTGTGGCCGTCGATCAGAAAGTACGGCAGTCGATCGCCGGCTTTCACGTCGTCTGATTCGTCGTCGGTGTGCTCGCTTAACCTTCCGTTGCGATAACCGACCCCGATCTGCGAGATCAACGGAAAAATTCTTTTGCTGAAAGACTCCAAACTCGTGACAAAACCAGCCACGGGCGGAAAGATCGTGGTGCGAATAAAGCTCAACAGCCAGTGTGATCCGGCGGCGAACTCAAACATTCGATCCGTAGATTCGAGTAGTCGCTGCGCGTTTGCGAGTCGCTCTTCGTTGTAAGTGTCCAACAAGTCTTCACTCGCAATCCCTTTCACGACGAGCGCGAGCTTCCACGCGAGGTTGTAAGCGTCCTGGATCCCCGTGTTCATGCCCTGTGCGCCCGCGGGACTGTGAATGTGCGCCGAATCGCCGGCCAGAAAACAACGGCCCTCGGAAAACTTGTTCACCCGACGCGAGTGGACCTTGTAAAGCGAGAACCAACGCACGTCAGAAAGCTCGAGCTTCAATTTCGCCTGCTCTTTGATCTCGCGCTCGATCTCCTCGTAGAGCACTTCGCCCTGCTCTTCGTTCTTGCTCTCAGGAAAAGTGCCGACCACTCGATAACGATGCTCGCCAGGCATCGGAAAGAACGCAACGAAAACATCTTTCGCAAGACAAACGTGCAGCGCGTCGTGTGGCAACTCCCAATCGACGCGCGCATCGGCAACGTAAAAGAGCCGCTCGAAAGTGCTGCCCGCGAAAGTGAGTCCTAAGCCTTTTCTGACAGGACTACTCGCGCCGTCACATCCGACCAGGAATTTTCCCCTGATCGTTTCCGACTCGCCCGACGGTGTTTTGACTTGCGCGGTGACGCCGGACGCGTCCTGTGAGAAATTCTCGAGCTCAGTGTTCCAGCGCACTTCACGCCCGTGACTGCGAACAAACTCGTACAGCAGCTCCTCGTTCTTGCTCTGTTCGAGCATAAGCATGTACGGATACTGGCTCAGGTCTTTACCGAAGTTTCCCAGATTCATTTCACCGCGAACCTCGCCACCTTCAATCAACCGGATGCGTCTGGCAATGATGCCGCGCTCGATGGCCGGCTGGGCCAGTCCGATCTGGTCGTAAACCTCGAGCGTGCGCGCTTGAACGCCAATCGCTTTCGAAAAGGGCGTCACCGTTTCGTTCTTTTCCACCAACACGAAATCGATTCCGTACCTGATGCACTGGCACGCGAGGGAAAGTCCCGTCGGGCCGGCGCCGATGATGATTACGTCTGTATTAATCGTCTTCATATTCATAACTCCCCATCAAAAGTCACCCTCAAGATACGCCCTGATGGAGCCATCGTCATGGGCCGAAAGATGTATTTTTAACCACAGATTACACGGATAATTAAATACACCTCGCAAATGTATCTTTCGGGATATGTGACTACACCCGCCTCTCCTCTATCTTCACGCCGCGTTGAGACAACACAGGAGGAGACGAATGAAAAAGAACAGTTTCAAAAGCAGACGAGTGGTGATGACGACGATCGGCTCGCTCGGCGATCTGCACCCTTACATCGCACTCGCGCTCGAAATGAGGAAGCGCTACATCGAGCCCGTTATCGCTACGAGCAACATCCATCGCGAGCGGATCGAGTCGCTCAATATCGAGTTTCACGAGATTCGACCGGAGATGCCGGAGCCCGGGACGCCTGAGTATTTCAAGATGCACGACGGCGTCATGGATCCAAATCGCGGCGCGGAATATCTCTTCAAGAAAATACTCGTGCCGGCCGTGCGCGGTATGTATGCGGATTTGAGAGAGGCAGTTGAAGGCGCCGATCTCCTCGTCACGCACCCGATCGTTCTGGCTGGACCACTGGTCGCACAGAAAACCGGCATTCCGTGGGTTTCAACTGAGCTGGCGCCTGCATCGTTGTGGTCGGCGTTCGATCCGTGGGTGCCACCAAACACGCCCTGGCTTCATCGCGTGCTCAAAGCGGGGGGACCGGTCGCGGCGCGGCTTTACATGAAGCTGGTGAAGGCGTTGTCGTCGCCATGGATGACTGAGATCTACGAGTTTCGCGATGAGCTCGGCTTGCCGGATGGCGAACATCCGTTATTCGAAGGTCAGTTTTCACCGGATCTCAATCTCGCACTCTTTTCGAAGGTGATGTGCGAGCCGCAGTCTGATTGGCCTGCAAATACTGTAATCACAGGCTTTCCGTTCTTCGACCGGAAAGACAATGCGCCGCCGGACATTGACCTGCTGCGCTTTCTTGGCAGAGGACCAGCGCCGATCGTTTTCACGCTCGGCTCAGCCGCGGTCCACATCGCCGGTGATTTCTACCGCGAAAGTATCAAGGCTGCGAAGCTTTTGAACCGGCGGGCAGTGTTGCTGATCGGCAGCGAGAAAAACAGGCCGGTAGAGCGGTTGCCCGAAGACATCATCGCCGTGAACTATGCGCCGTTTGGTGAATTGCTACCGCGCGCGGCAGCGATGGTCCACCAGGGCGGCGCCGGCACAACCGGACAGGGATTGCGCGCCGGCATTCCGATGATTGTCGTTCCGTTTGCGCATGACCAGCACGACAACGGCGGTCGCGTTGAACGACTCGGCGTCGCGCGAACGATTCCACGCAATAGTTACAAAGCAGAACGAGTAGCGAGTGAGCTGAAGGAGCTTTTGGGCAATCCGTCTTATGCACGGTGCGCACGAGAGGTTGGCAGCCGTGTGCGCTCGGAAAGAGGCGGGGAGCTGGCAGTGGATTTGATTTTGAACCAATTAGACGAAAGGAGAAGTGAACGTTTCGTAGCGTGAAAAACTCGAAATGCAGGAGGAAACAGCCATGATTAAAAATACATTCAAACCGACACTTATCAGCCTGGCAATAGTGCTTTGCGCCTGGACCATGGCGCACGGCCAGCAGGATCAGAAGTTTTCTCAGGCGATGAAGCAAAACGCACTGGCATTACACCAGTACACGTGGAAGTCACAAACACAAATAAGAAAGGAAGGTGAGGTAAAGGCGACGAAGTTGTACTCGAACCGTTACGCCCCGGATGGAACAGTCGTCCAGCTTCTGCTGGAAGAGGAGTCAGCGAAGCTGCCGAAGTTCGGAATACGAGGCATGGTCGCCAAAAAGAAAAAACAAGAAGCACAGGAACTGATCGAGGCGCTCCAGCAACTGGCGAAGTCTTACGGAGAGCTACCGCCGGCGAAGATGCAGGAGTTCATGAAGAGCGCGAGGGCATCGCTCGAAACGAACGCACCGCAGCCGCTGCTGCGCCTCGAATCAGCCAACGTTCTACAGCCGGGCGATTCGATGATCGTCTGGCTTGACGCAAACACGCGACGGCAGCGACGGATCGAAATCAACACGAGTTTCGACGCCAGGCCGGTGCGGATCGTGACGGAGTTCAGGGACCTGCCTAATGGTCCAACTTACCTCGCGCGCTCAGTCGTGGATTACCAAAGCGAAGAGCTCACGCTGACGGTGGAAAATTTCGACTACGAACACGTGGCAATGGAAGATGAAGCACAGGCACTAAGCCTGTAAAGCAATTAAACCTTATTAACTTTTGAAGGAGAAGAGAGTGATGAAAACGATTAGAGTGATCGGTGTTTTGGGAATTTTGTTGGGGCTGCTGGTAGTTTCAGCCGCCGCGCAATCGGTGCAATCGGACTTCGACCGGACGTTCAGGTTCTCGAGCCTCAAGTCGTTCAGCTTCGTGGTCCAAAATCGGGCCGCGACGGATCCGCTGGCCGGCGATACCTTGAACGACGGGCGCATCCGCACGGGACTTGAGACGCAGTTACGTGCAAACGGTTTTCGGATGGAAACGGAATCGCCTGACTTCGTGATCGCCTACTACGTGAGCTCGAAGAACCGGCTCAACGTTCAGGATTACAGCTATGGACCACCACGCCTGTGGGGCAGCCGCGACATCCGCGTGAACCAGTATGCCGAGGGCACGTTGATGGTCGACTTTATCGACGTGAAAACGAACCAGGTCGTCTGGCGCGGACGCGCCACCGGAGCGCTCGAGCTGAAAGGCGTCGACAAGAAGATCAACAAATCAACTGAGAAACTGGTGAAGCAGTTCGTCAAAGACACTAAAAGTTAGTACACAAAAGGCACAAAAAGCACAAAAGAAGAGTTAGCGAAGATTCGTCGTCCTAACTTCTTTTGTGCTTTTTGTGCCTTTTGTGTACTAGCTCAGGACTTTGAGGCTGCGGGCGCGTTCGAGGGCCTGGGTGCGGCTGTGATCGTCGAGCTTTTGATAGATGTTGATC
>DATHTI010000089.1:0-2803 GCA_035463335.1 Pyrinomonadaceae bacterium
GTAGTTCACAACTAAAGATCTACCGGGGCGGATCGACATTTCGATCCGCCCCGGTTTTTTATTGGAAAGGAGAACGTGATGAACCGGTACCAGTCAGAAGACGAGATCGAGAATGTCGTGCGCACGTTTGAGGCTTGTGAAACGGGCGCGGATGACTTCCACCACGCGGAGCACCTCGCGGTGGCCGTCTGGTACTTGCATACGATGGACAGGGACGCGGCACTCGACCGCATGCGCGCGGGCTTGTTGAGGTTTTTGCATCATCACGAGGGCGACACCAGTAAGTATAGCGAGCCGGTTACGGTGTTTTATATCGACAAGATTGTTGAGAAGTTGAATCAGATCGGGCCTGAGGCTTCGATCGTTGAGAAGTGTAACGTAGTTCTAGGAAGCAAGTTCACAGACTAGCATTTCCAGTTGAAGACGAGGTGTGGCTTGTGAGGTTTTGATTGCGAGATCGGTGGCGGCAGTCAGTTGAATACCACGCGCGATCTTCGCAGCGGTGCTGCGCTGTAGAGTTGAAATGTAAGAGTCGCGTTTGAACGGTGGGAGGGAAATGTTACGGAAGACTTCGTCGCGACCACCGCGAGACAGTAAATGTTTTCCGAGCGCGAGCCGGTGATAGTTTCCGGCGATCAGGCCCACGAGCATCACTGGCTCGGCGCCGTCTTCGAGCAGTCGATGAAGTGTTTCGAGTGCTTTCTTACGATTGCCGGCGAGCAGATGATCTCCGAGCTCGAAGTTCGACAATTCGCGTGAACGGCCGATGAGCTCGTCAACCAGATCGGGAGTGATGCGTCCTGTGTTTGCGGCGGCGGAGGCGAGTTTCTCGATCTCGTTGGAGAGGGTTTGCACGTCAGTGCCGACGAGGCTGATGATCTCGCTTACCACTTGATCGTCAGCAGTGATCTTCAGCTCCTTGAGCCGTGACTTGGCCCACGCTTTTGCTTCCGCATCTTTCAACGGCCCGAACTCGACGACAATGCAGGTATCCAGCAACACCTTGCTCGACTTCTTTCGTTTGTCGAGCTCGTCGGCCGTGAAGATCATGACGGTCGAAGGCGACGGGTTATTGAGATAACGAATCAGGATCTCCTCGTCAGTTTCGCGAAGCCTCGCGAAGTCGCGGACGCGCACGACGCGTGTGTCTGACATCATCGGCAACTGGTCCGCCGCGGCCACGGCCGCCTGCACCGAGTCGCTCAACAGGCTAAACGACGACTCATTGAACTCGCGCAGCAGCGTGCGGCTGAGCGCCACCTCCGTGATCGCTTGCGCCGCCACTCTGCGCAGGTAGATCTCAGGGCCCAGCAACAGGTACAGCGGTCGCACGCCCTCGCGCAGCGATCGTTCGAGCTCGGTCCGGGTCAGTGTCTTCATTTCTTGTCGATATCGACGGCGTTGATGAGTGTGGAGACGATGCTTTCAGCAAAGCTGCGCGACATGCGCAAGATAGCGGGATCCTCTTCGTTGAAGAACGTGCGCGGGTCGCTGGCGAATTCATACTCACCGCGGAAGACGAAGTTCTGATTGTCGTAGAGAACACGATTCTCGGTTTGATCGCGCACGGTCACAGCAGCGGCGATCGTCACTTCGAAGATTCGCGCACGACCTTTGTCGTCGAGCAAAACACCGCCGAAGTTGAAACTCCTGATGACGCCTTCGATCACGGCGTCGGCGCCCTCGCGCTCACCCTGGACGCGCAAGCCGCGACCGCGATGCACGAGTTCTCTCATCACCGCGTCAGTGAAACGCGATTCGACCTTGTAACGCAGCGCCTGGCTTTCCATTTGAAACGCCGGCACCGCGACGGTCTTGATTCGAGCCGGAAGTTGGTTCTTGGTTACCGGCTTGTAGCACTCAGCAAAACCGGAAACAAACGCAAGCATGACGATGAAGAGGGAAGCGCGGATAAGTCTGGTCATTGGCCGTGGATTGTCTCACATCGCCCGCGGATTTTCACGGATCGACTCGGCCACGCGGATGGTTTCGGCGGTGGCTTTGACGTCATGGACGCGGACGATGTGGGCGCCGCGGAGGACGGCGGCGGTGATGGTGGCCATGGTGCCGTGTAGTCGATCTTCGGGGGCCGCCGGTGTGCCGGATTCGTCGGCGAGTATGCGGCCGATGAACGACTTTCGCGACGTGCCGATCAGGATCGGCAGGTCAGGGAAAGCGGCGAGTAGCTGGTCCAGTTTCGCGATCAGTTCGAGGTTTTGTTCCTGGGTTTTTCCGAAACCGATACCGGGATCGATCACGATTGATTCGCGCTTTACTCCACGGCGCTCGGCCATGTTGACACTTGCACGCAGACTCGAAGTGACTTCGTGCATGATGTCGGCAGCGGGCGGCAGGCGATGCATCGTGGCTGGTGTGCCGCGAGAGTGCATCAGGACCAGACCGGCCCCCGCCCTGGCTGCCGCATCCGCGACGTAGAAGTCAAAACGCAAGGCTGAGATGTCGTTGACGATAGCGGCGCCTGCGTCGAGTGCGGCGCGTGCAACTTCTGACTTGGTAGTATCGACGGAGATCGGCGTCTCGACTCGTTTTGCGAGAGCGTCGATCACCGGAACTACGCGTTTGATCTCTTCTTCAGTAGAAATCGGCTCGCCGCCCGGTCGCGTCGACTCGCCACCGACGTCGATGATGTCAGCGCCTTCGGCGATCATCTGTTCTGCATGGGCCAGCGCTGTGTCAGGAGTGAAGAACTCGCCGCCGTCGCTGAAGCTATCAGGCGTGACATTAAGAACGCCCATGATGAGCGTACGCTCACCAATGGGCAAAACCTGATCCCGAATGTGCC
>DATHTI010000090.1:0-7384 GCA_035463335.1 Pyrinomonadaceae bacterium
CGCTGAATCTCTATCAAAAGGGTATGGCGGCGGCAAAGAAGAATGATTCGAAGGCAGCGGTGCAGTCGCTGAGCGCCGCAGTAGCAGCGCATCCAAACTTCGCCCTTGCGCTAAGCGATCTCGCGACCCAGTACATGATGCTGAAGCAGTGGGACAAAGCTGGTGAAACGTATGAGGCGCTGATCAAACTGAAGCCCAACGACCCTGCCGCCCATCTCAGTTACGGCATCGCCGCTTACAACCAGAAGAAGATGGAGGATGCGGAGAGGCATTTCCGCAAGGCCCTCGAGCTGAAGAGTGTTGGTCCAACGGCGCACTATTATCTCGGATTGATTCTCGTCAGTACGAAGCGGTTTCCGGAGGCCCAGACAGAGTTCGAGGCGGCGATTGCCAATGGCGGTGAAAACCTCGCACTCGCGCACAGGTATCTCGGCGGGTTGTTGATGGGTGCCGGGAAGAATCAGGAGGCCGCGGACGAGTTAGAGAAGTATCTGAAACTGGATCCGAAGGCGCCCGATGCAGACAAAATCAAGAGCACCGTTAAGGATCTAAGAAGTAAACCCCAATAGTTTTTAACGCGGGATTCCGCGGATTATCTTCGCTTGAGCTCGAGCAGGTGCCCGAGTTTTTCTTTCTTCGTGCGCAGGTAGTCCGCGGCGTCTTCACTTGAATCGACCTCGATCGATACTCGCTCCACAATCTTCAATCCAGCCTCTTCGAGTGCACGAAGCTTCAGCGGATTGTTCGAGATCACTTTGACGCGGCAAAGTCCGAGGTCGAAGAGGATCTCGGCGCACTGGCGGTAGTCTCTGAGGTCAACCGCAAGACCAAGCTTCTCGTTTGCTTCGACAGTGTCAGCGCCCTGGTCTTGCAGCGCGTAAGCACGAATCTTGTTGACGATACCGATGCCGCGGCCCTCCTGCTGCTGGTAGACGACGGCTCCGCGGCCTTCCTGCTGAATCATCTGCATGGTGCGGTGGAGCTGGCGCCCGCAATCGCATTTGGTCGAGCCAAAAACGTCGCCGGTCAAACATTGAGAGTGGATACGAACGAGCGTTGGGATATCGCGTTTCATCTCTCCTTTAAAGAGGACCACAAATTCTTCCTCAGTGGTGAGGGAGCGGTAAGCCGCGATTTGAAACTCGCCCCATTCAGTCGGCAAATGAGCAACTGCAACTCGCTGGACCGTGGGCATCTCGATCGAGTCGCGACAGGTTCCCACAGCGGGGTTTTGCGATGAGTGTACTTCCATGACAAATACCTGGAGCAACAAACAGAGTAAATTAGGACGGTAATTATAGGAGTAAGGCGCGACGGCCCACAAGGGCAGGGAAATCCATCCACAGATTACACAGATGCAATCGGCTTAATCTGTGGATACAAATATTCCGAAACCGGCCACATCCCTCCGCGTGTAAATCTTTCGACGTTTGCGATTGTTTCCTCAGGCCGTGTATGCTTTCCCACAGTTTGGCCTGCCGGTAGGCTCGCAAAAGAGGTTTTCTTCCAGTGAATAATAGTCTTAACCTGGCCTCAAAACCGTTTAGTAATCGCATTGTTCCGTGGGCCCTCACGGTAATCATCCTTTTCGTGTCTTTAATAGGCCTGCTGATTGTCGTCCAGCTCACGACGGCTACGAGAAAACAGGCGGATCTCGTACAAGGGCAAATCACTCAGTTGAAACAACAGGAGCACGCCCTGCTCGAAACCGCCAAGCAGGTACAGCAATCGTTCACACCTGACCAGCAGCAGGCACTTCCGGCCGCGCACGAGCTGGTCGACCGTAAATCGTTTTCATGGTCGAGATTGCTGGCCGATCTCGAGTCGTCACTGCCGGAGAACGTCAAAGTGTCGCGCATCTCGGTGCGCGATGTGACGCGCCAGAGCGGACAGACGATCGCACAGCTCGATCTCGCAGTGTTCGCAAAGAACCCGTCCACGATCAGCGACATGATTTCTGCCTGGCATAAGGATGGCGTTTTCGCCGCTGAGCTTCGCAATCAGAACCTGCAAAAAGGTCGTGGTGAATCGGGGACTGAATATGAGCTCGCCGTGGTTTACCGCGCGCGTTCCAGTTATCCGTCGGAGAACGTCGCTGAAGTCGACGCAGCGCGGAAAGAAAGTGAGGTTCCGAGATGAGCGCAGAGCTGCCAATGGAACCTCGTCCCAGTGCGACGCGCGTTTACCAGTCGCGCGTGAGTGAGTTTCTCCAGTCACGTCGCGGCAAGATGTTCGGCGTTGCGGAAGTTGCCGCACTCGCCGGCAGTTGCTTCGTGTTCGCACTCGTTCTCTTGAGTAATCTCTATTTTCTCGTGCCGGCTCGTTCACGACTCGCTTCGTTGAATAACGATCTGAAGCAAACGCAAACGAACCTGCAAACGCTCGGTACTGTCGTCAACAAAGACCAGAACACTAAAGAGACTGTCGATCGCGCCGCGGCGAGCTTGAACAAGTTCGAGTCTGATCATCTGATGCGAGTGGATCAGGGTCGCATGGATTTGTACGAAGAGTTGAATCAACTCATCGTGAAGAACAACGTGCGCAATACTTCGGGGCCGACTTACACGGCGCTCGATCCCGCCGGCACGAAGTCGACTGCCGGCAAGACTGTGGTCACGAAGTGGCAGAGTTTCTATCCCGGCATTGCCGTGATGGTGACTGTCGAGGGAGAGTATCAGAACGTGCGTCGCTTCATTCGCGACGTCGAGCGCAGCAAGCAGTTTGTAGTCATCAATGAAGTAGAGCTTCAGCGTGCAACTCAGAACGCCGCGCCCGCGTCAGCGGAAGAAGGTGGCGCGGGCTCCGGCACGCGCGGCTCGCTCGTGACGTTACAGTTAAATATGGCGACTTACTTCCAGCGTCCAGGCGCTGCGGATAGTGCGCCGGCTAGTCAGGAATAAACGAAATGGCACTGGTCGATTTAAGTAAACCAGGTGAAAAGAAGAAACTGATCTTCGCCGCGGTGCTCGGACTGGGGGCCATCCTGGTTCTGTACTGGGTACTGATCGGTTTTGACAGCCGGCCTACCCCAACGAGGACAACAGCAACGCCGACGCCGCAGCGACCAGCTACGACCGCGCAGCGGCCCGCTGCTGCCGCGCCGGCTTCGCCGGCAGTGATCGAGGCAGCTAAGTTTGCTCCCATCGACTACGAGCCCACGTCATACAGTGCTCCTGAGGCCAAGCGAAACATTTTTGCTTATTACGAGCCGCCACCGAAGCCAGTCCAGGTTCCGTCAACGCCAACGCCAACCCCGACACCGCCGCCGCCAGTTCTACTCGCGTCTGTGTCGCCGTCGAATGTTTATGCGCGGACCGCGGATTTCAAACTCGAGGCGGCGGGCGACAAGTTCACACCGGAGATGCGCATCTATGTTGATGGTCGCGAGCTGCCGACGGTCTACAAGAGCCCGCAACAACTTTCGACCACGATCGAGGCATCGATCATCGCTGCTCCCGGCGCGCGCCAGGTTGTTGTTCGTACTCCTGACAACCGGCTCTTCTCAAATCAAATGACAATCAACGTTGCCGCGCCGCCGACTCCTAACTACAGCTACATCGGAATCATCAGTCCGCAGAATCGCGTCACTGATACGGCGTTGGTTCAGGATCGCAATAACAAGAACATCGTGTCCGTTTTCCGCGGCGATGTTATTGGCGGAAGGTTTCGTGTTACCAGCATCTCTGAAAAGGAGCTGGTGGTTGTAGACACGAGTTTGCGGATCAAACACGTATTGCCGATGAGTGAAGGCGACAAAGGTAGCGGTCCTTTGTCGCGTCCAACACCACGAGTTGACTCCGAAGATGACGAACCTTAAGACGATCGTCGACCACAAGATATGCGGGTCGAGCTCGATCGACTCAGCGGCGCCGTCTGTCCCGGTTTCGGTGTCGCGGAGGCGTTCGGAGGGTGGTTACACGCTCGTCGCGCTGCTCGCGATGATGACTGTGCTCGCCCTTTTTGCGATGGCTGCGGCGCCGAGTGTGCAGCAGCAGGCGCAACGCGAGCGAGAGAAGGAAGCGATCTTTCGTGGTGAGCAAGTGGCGGATGCAATCCGTGAATACTATCGTTATCGCGCTGGAGTTGTTCGTGCGGTAGGCGCCCAGGCATTGCCAACGTCTATGGACCAACTGCTGCAAGGCGTACCGGTTCCCGGTGGATCAAAGAATCGTCAAATACTTCGTCCTTCGGCGGCGCGCGATCCGTTAACGATTGAAGGTGAGTGGCGTTTCGTCCTGCCACGTAGTGAAGCGTTGATCGATTTTCAGCAGTCGATCATGTTCTACACAAATAACGTCATCCCGCCCGCGCGTGATCCGCAAATGGCGCAGTTACAACAATTTGCGGTGCCTCCAATCATTAGCACAAGCAATCTCGGCGCACTCTCCGCAACGCGCGACACGTCTTCATTCGATTCAGACGCGACTGGTCCATTCGTTGGCGTCGCGAGTCGCAGCAAGCGAGATTCAGTGTTGACGTATTACGGCATCGAACGTCACGAGCAGTGGATCTTCACGCCGCTGTTTCGTTAGTCATAGTTGGACCAACCGTTCCAAACTCGCCGCAATTCAATCTTCTACTCTCAACTGAATATGCACGTTGGTTGCTCGCGTGAAGTGAGATCCGATCGCGAGTGAATTACATGGTCCAAGTGCGGCTGGTGTGAGTCGATACGGCTCTCAACGGCGCGGATCGCGCCGCTTGATGCTGCAAAATATTTTTTTGCAATGAGTAATAAGTTATTGACATCCGACATAATTGCGTTTATATAGCAAGATGTTGTGCGCCGTTTACTCTAGCCCACAAGAACGAAGTAAGCACAGTATCTTGTGGTCATGAAGAAACAAAAAACCAAACTCGAAAGAAGGAGCACATAGAAGCTATGGCAACTAAAAAAGGTGGAAAGAAAGCCGGAGGCAAGAAGGGAACTAAGAAGGCAGGGAAGAAGGGCGGCACCAAGAAGGCCCCAGCAAAGAAGAGATAACCCAAACCAGCAGGTTACAATACGTACCTTCCACCGGCGCACACAAACATCTGAGGCCGACGCGGCCTTACAAAAGAAACGACGAGACCTTCAAGCGAAGCTCGTCGTTTCTTTTTGTCTTCTCTGTGGCACAGAGAAGAATTTAACGATAGGTCCTATACTGTGCTTCGTGCTTTCTGTTGCGCTCGTCGAACCTGAGATTCCACCTAACACCGGCAACATCGCGCGGCTGTGCGCTGCTACCAACGTGCCGCTTCACATCGTCGGTGTCACAGGCTTTCGCATGGACGATCGCGCGCTGCGACGCGCCGGCCTCGACTACTGGCCGGAAGTAAAGCTCACGCGTCACAAAGATCTCGATGCGCTTTACGAGTCGTTGCCCCAGGCTCGCTTCGTCTATCTCACCACAAAAGCGGAAAAGCTTTACACTGACTGGACTTTCCACGCGGATGATTGTCTCGTCTTTGGCCGCGAGACACGCGGGCTCCCGGAAGATCTTCTGCGAGCTAACTGGAGCAATTGCCTCAAGATTCCGATGCCAAATCCGCGAATTCGCAGCCTGAATCTCGCCACCGCAGCCGGGATCGTCCTCTTCGAAGCTCTCCGGCAATTATCACGTTCCGCGTGATTCGTGGCTAAATAGCCCCATGCAACACCGAAACGACATCAGAAACATCGCCATCATTGCGCACGTCGACCACGGTAAAACCACTCTCGTCGACGCGATGCTGCGGCAATCGGGCACCTTCCGCGAGAACGAGCAGGTGCGCGACCGCGTGATGGACTCCATGGACCTCGAGCGTGAGCGCGGCATCACGATCATGGCGAAGAACACTGCCGTTCGTTATCACGACAAGAAGATCAACATCGTCGATACGCCCGGACACGCCGACTTCGGTGGCGAGGTCGAACGCGTGTTGAAGATGGTCGACGGCGTGATGCTGCTTGTCGATGCGGCTGAAGGCTGTCTCCCGCAAACACGATTTGTGTTGCGCAAGGCGCTCGAAGCACGGCTCCCTGCGATTGCCGTTGTCAACAAGATCGACCGTAGCGACGCGCGTCCCGCGGAAGTCGTCGATGAGATCTATGAGCTGTTCCTCGATCTCGACGCGACTGACGATCAGATTGAGTTTCCCATTCTCTACGCCGTCTCTCGCGAAGGCACCGCCAAACGAAAGCTTGAAGACCCGTCCGCGAATTTGCAGCCGCTCTTCGAACAGATTGTCGAATCGATTCCCGCGCCGCGAGAGCTGCGCACAGACTCACTGCAACTGCTCGTCGCCAATCTCGATTACAACGACTACGTCGGTCGCCTGGCAATCGGACGCATCTTCTCGGGCGAGATCAAGATTGGCGACCAGATCGCTGTCGTCAAACCCGATCGTTCGGTACACAAGACACGAGTGTCGCAGCTCTATGTCTTCGAAGGCTTGAAGCGCGAGCCGGTCGAGCGCGCAGCCTTCGGCGAGATCGTCGCCCTCGCCGGAATCGAGAACATCAACATCGGCGATACGATCACTTCGATCGAGAACCCGCAGCCGCTGCCTTCGATCGCCGTAGACGAGCCGACCATCGCGATGATCTTCGGCGTCAACAACTCGCCGTTCGCGGGACGCGACGGTAAGTACGTCACATCGCGTCAGGTCAAGGAACGACTCGACAAGGAGATTCTCGGCAACGTCGCGATCCGGGTTGAAGAGACTGAGTCGCCGGATCAGTTCAAAGTGTCAGGACGCGGCGAGTTGCAGCTCGCGATCCTCATCGAGATGATGCGCCGCGAGGGGTACGAGCTTCAGGTATCGAAACCGGAAGCGATCACGAGGAAAGTTGAAGGGAAGACGCTCGAACCGATTGAAGCGGTCGTGATTGATTGTCCTGACGAGTTCATTGGCGTGATCACGGAGGCGCTCGGGCGACGCAAGGGACAGATGACGAAGATGGTGAATCACGGAACCGGCCGCGTTCGTCTCGAGTTTGAGGCGCCGTCGCGCGGGCTCATCGGCTTTCGGAATGAGTTCCTGACGGAGACGAAGGGCACAGGCCTGCTGAACACGATGTTTCTGCGTTGGGGTGAGTGGCAGGGACCGCTGCGCGGGCGATCGACTGGTTCACTCGTCGCGGATCGATTGGGTGATACGACGACGTACGCGCTCTTCAACCTCCAGGAGCGGGGCCTGTTGTTCGTCAGACCGGGCACGAAAGTTTACGAGGGGATGATCGTTGGTGAGAACGCGCGCGCCGTTGATCTCGATGTGAATGCAGTGAAGGAGAAGAAGCTGACGAACATGCGTGAGTCGACGGCTGATGAAGCGATGCGACTCGTGCCGCCGAAGGAGTTGTCGCTGGAGCAGGCGCTGGAGTTCATTGCCGATGATGAGCTGGTGGAGGTGACGCCGCAGA
>DATHTI010000091.1:0-1902 GCA_035463335.1 Pyrinomonadaceae bacterium
CACTGCCTGCGGTGTGTAACGCTCGACGTCGAGCGAGAGCGTGCGGGGCGACTTGCCGTCAGCCGGTTGCAGCCGGAAAGCGATTAGCGAAGGTGATTGGCGATTCGAGATAAGTTGGCCCAACTCACCCGCTTCAGCATCTTCCATCCCACTCGGGCGGCGCTCTTTTATCTCACCCGCGCCGAGAACTTCGACACCGACGCCGCCAGTTTCACGTTCCGCGTTCGGCAGTCGAATCAACGGAATGTCCAGCTTACCTGCGCGCGCGAGACGCAGCTCGCCGCTGAGGGTGAAGCGCGCGGTCTTCTGCACCGGTTCGATGAACAACACTTTGAGCTCGTGATTTGCAACGTCCCAGTCAGCCACCATCGAGCCTGAAACCTGGTTCAGGGTGAGCTGTTCCGGCAGTTGCACGCGCACTTCATTCGCGAGTCCCTGCACGACTTCGACCTGAACTTCAGCGTTTACCTGTGTCGCGTCTTCTCCCAAACCGACGAGCTGCGTGACCGAGCCGCGAAATCGCAGCGGTTGTTTCGACTTCTCATCATCGATGCGCCGGCGCCAGCCGAACGTGAGTGGCTCACCGCCTCGTCCATTCGCAACCCAGCGGCTTCCGGTCGCCGTCTCTGAATGTTCCAGCAGCAGGCCGCCGGTGATGCGCACGTCGACGCCTTGTCGAGTCAACTCAACGACTGCGTGCGAGACCGCGGAATTGCTGACCGGAAGATGCAGTATGTCGGTGCCGGCAACTGTGGTCACTGGCGCGACGATCTTCATCGTCAACACTGAGCGGCCAGTTTTTGAGAGCAGCAGATCGGCGCGGCCGGGACCTTTGTCAGTCGTGTTCATCACGAGATTGACGGGACGGCCATCGAGTTTTGCATCTCGCACGATCAGCCCGTCGGGCATCGCGACGCGCACCCAGCCGTTTTTGATCACGTCTACAGTCAAGCGCGCTTCACCGGTTGCGAGATCGCCGTCAACTTTCAGATCGTAATCGATGCGACTGAGCGTCGCTTCGACGGGCGGCGCAATCGGTTCGGGCTCGGCCGGGGCAGCAGCGCGCTTCAGCGCCGTGTACTCGCTGACCGGAAGCACGACCCAACCATCAGGCGTGGTAGCTGCGGTTTGGGCCAAACTGGAAACGGCAAAGACAATTGGGGAGAGCAGAGCCAGCGCCAGGCGCGACGCCGGCAAACGCAGTCGGTTCATGGTAAATCTCCTTTGAATTCTGTGCTCTGTTGCGGACACACTTCGAGACAATACGGCCAGGACGCCGCATAAAAATCACCCGCACTTTGGTTGATTCGAGATCCAGGTGTGAATCTCTTTGTAAAGCTGTGCCTAAGATGCAGTGAGGTTGCTCAAAGTAGCCTCCGCCTGGAAACGGTTATTGGCCACAAAAAGGCACAAAGGACAAAAGGCACAAAAGAAAACTTAACCGCGGCTAAAACTCAGCCTTTGTGCTTTTTGTCCTTTTGTGCTTTTTTGTGACCTCAGTTGATCGGCAACACGCAACGAAACAGCCGTGCACGTTCGCTGATCGAATTTACCAGTAATCAAGAGATGAAACCGACTACAAGACCGCGAGTGAAGATTTGTTGCATGGCGAGCGTCGAAGAGGTGTGGATGGCGATCGATGCGGGCGCGTCAGCGGTCGGGCTCGTGTCGGCGATGCCGAGTGGACCAGGCCCGATTCTCGAAGAGTTGATCGCGGAGATTGCCGCGGTGATTCCGCCGGGTGTCAGCTCGTTTCTATTAACGTGTTTGCAGGATGCGGCTTCGATCATCGATCAGCAGCGCCGGCTCGGAGTCAATACTATTCAGATTTGCGATCGACTGACGCAGGGAAGTTACAGGGATCTGCGCGAGGCGCTGCCGGGCATCTCGCTGGTCCAGGTC
>DATHTI010000092.1:0-3278 GCA_035463335.1 Pyrinomonadaceae bacterium
CTGGGGCGGCCACGGAGGGCCGCCCCTACAGTTGCTTACAACAGGAGAACACAACCATGTGGAGAGAATTCAAAGAGTTCATCGCTCGGGGAAATGTGATCGACCTGGCAGTTGCAGTCGTCATCGGCGTAGCCTTCGGTAAGATTGTTACGACGCTCGTAGAAAGCGTCATCATGCCGCCGATCGGATTGGCCCTCGGCAAAGTTGATTTTTCCAGTCTCTTCATCGACCTATCGGGTCAGCGTCCATTATCAATCGCCGACGCAAAAACGAAAGGCTTGCCGGTCATTGCGTACGGCCAACTGATCAACGACCTGATCAACTTTCTGATAATTGCGTTGGTAATTTTTCTGGTCATAAAAGCCATCAATCGACTGCGGGCTGCTCCACCACCGAGCACGAAAGATTGTCCGCTTTGCTTAACGGCGATTCCGCTCGGTGCGAAGCGTTGCTCAGCATGTTGCGCGGACCTCGTGTAAGTTTTGCTAGAATCCTGACCCATGCGCGAGTGTCCACGTTGCGAGGTCTGCTACGAAGACAACGTAGAGATCTGCCCGCAGGATCAGGCAAACACGAAACACACCTTACCCGGTGGGCGATTGCTCGCCTCCAGGTACCTGCTCGAAAAACGATTGGGACGCGGCGCGATGGGTCAAGTCTATCTCGCCCGCGATCAAAATCTGCTCACTCGACAGGTCGCCGTTAAAACCGTCCGGCCCGACATTCTCAGCGACGAAGATCTACAGGAAGGCGAAGCCATCGCTCGCTTCGAACGTGAAGCGCGCGCGGCGGCGTCGATTCGTCATCCGAACGTTGTTGACGTCACTGATTTCGGAAAGAGCGCTGACGGCGTGTTCTTTCTCGTGATGGAATACGTGCAGGGTGAAACGCTCTATCACCTGTTGCGTCGCGAAGGCACTGTGAATCCGCAGCGAGCGTCGACGATCATGCAGCAGGTGGTTGCCGGAGTCGAAGCGGCGCACGATGCCGGGATTCTCCACCGCGATCTCAAACCCGCAAACATCTTTCTGATGCAGTCGAAACGCAAGACTGGCGGTGAAGATGGCTTCGTAAAAGTCGGCGACTTCGGTCTCGCAAAGATCGTCCACGCCGATCGCTCCGATGTCACCTCAGCCAGCGGTCCGGCATCGCAGGGGATCATCGGCACACCGGAATACATGGCTCCCGAACAGATGCAGCCCGAGCAGCAGCTCGACGCGCGTGCCGACATCTACGCGCTCGGCACAATCGCGTATCACATGCTCGGCGGGCGACCGCCGTTCACCGGCAACATCACGCAACTGATCGCGCAGAAGTTGACGCAAGGGCCGCCGGCACTGTCGAGTTTGCGATCGGATGTCAGTGATGAAGTCGAAGCGTCGATCATGAAGGCCCTGGCGAAAGAAGTTAACGATCGACCAGCAAGCGCGACTGAATGGTTTGAGAGCTTTGCGAATGCAGTCTCTGCAAATTCTGAGACAGTCAAACGAAAGGACTCGCGGCTCGTGATCATGGCGCCGTCCGGCGCCGAGGTCTACGTCGACGATGAGCGGTATGGCAGTGTTGGACGTTCCGGTCGTGTGATTCTGACGTCGCTGGCGCCGGGACAACACGTGCTGCGCGTGGCGAAGTCGGGCGAGCCTGACGATGAGCGCGTGATCGAGATCCGCAGTGACATCGCCGAACAGATCATCGAAGCACAACTCAAGATCGGCGTCTCGAGTAATCAATTGAGCCCGTCGCGCGGCGGCAGTTTGCAAAGCAAACATGGTGGACATTCGACTACGTTGTCCGTCGTGATGTGTACGAAGTGCCACTCGCGTTTTGCCGAAGGCGTGAAGTTCTGCGGACGCTGCGGCAACACGACTTTTCAACCGGTTTCCGCTGATGTGCAAACCTCGCCTCCGGCCTCGAGTGGAACCACCTGCCCGCGTTGCCGGCAGGAGTATCCCGCAGGCACGAAATTCTGCGGGCGCTGCGGGATTCCGATTGGGGCCGCGTCGCTCGACTGGCGCGCGCCGAAGCCGGTCGAGGTGTTTTGTAGCGGCTGTAGCAGCAGTTATCCTGCCGGGACCAAGTTCTGCGGGCGTTGCGGAAAGCCGATTCGAGCTTGAGCGCGCGTCACCTTTCCGATAATCTTTCCGACTGTTTGTTTAGAGTTCAACCTTTAGGTTGCATTCTTCGGCATCTCGGCGCGCAAGCTAAAGCTTGAACTCTAAACAAAGATGAAGCGCTGCCCCACTTGTAACCGCACGTACACCGATCTCTCCCTGAACTTTTGTTTGGAGGACGGGACTCCGCTAACCGCCGACGCGCCGCCTGTCGATCCGAATGCGACCATTCGGTATCCGGCGGCGAGGGACACTTCCGAGCCTCCGCCAACCGAGATCTATCGTCCGCAGCCGCAGCCGCACGTCAGTCCTCGGCCCACAACGCCACCACCGCCACCCCCGCCGCCAACAGAGTGGACGCCGCCTCCCGCCGCGCCACCACCAAAAAAATCCAACGCGGTCTGGTGGATACTCGGCGGGCTCGCTGTGCTCGTCGTCGTCGGTGTGGGCCTCGTCGTGATGATCATCGCACTCGCGAGTCTTGGCTCGAACGGCAATACAAACAACCTGAACGCCAACACGCGCAACGAGAACCGCAACAGCAACGTCACGGCAAACACAAACGCCTCCAACGCGAACGCAAATGCGAATGCGAATGCGAATGCGGCAATCCCGAACTCGCTCGTCGATGACTTCAGCGAGCAAAAATGGGGCACGGGCAACTCGCAGTACGGTCGTATCTGGTACGACGACGGCGAGTATCACATGAACTCGCGCGAAAGAACGTTCGTCGTGATGTACGCGCCATCGGACGACTACAGCACTGAAAACGCGACCGTGAAAGTTACCGCGCGCAGCGTTAAGGGAGATGTGCCCGCGTCAGGGTTCGGGTTGATGGTCCATTGCGCACAGTCGAAGACAAAGCAGCTCGAAGACTATGCGTTGCTGATTTATCCGTCGGACGAGGCGGAGTACGAGATCATCAAGCACAAGAACGGCGTTCAGTCGTCGGTCGTGACGAGAACGAAGTCCAGCGCTATCCGCTCAGGCGACGCGCCGAACGTTCTGGAAGTGCGCATCCGTGGCGCGGAGCTGTCGTTTTATGCGAACGGCCAGTTTTTGACACGTATCAACGACACTGAAAACTACAGGCGCGGCCGCACCGGGTTCTACACCAGCGACGTTTACGAAGTGGCATTTGACGATCTGAGTATCAACCGCTAGTCC
>DATHTI010000093.1:0-3208 GCA_035463335.1 Pyrinomonadaceae bacterium
GTGCCGTTGGTCGTGATCAGCACATCGAAATCGCGCTCGGCCAGTGATTCGAGTAAACCGTCAATCTGTTTGTAAGCGAAAGGCTCGCCGCCATGAATATTGATCATTGAATAGGCTGGCGAGAGATTACGAACCAGCGAGGTAATCGCGCCGTCGTCCATGCTTTCGACTTTGCGCGAACCGGCGAGAAAGTAACCAGCTTCACCCCACTGATTGCAGAACGGGCAACGTAGGTTGCAGGCTTCAGTTGGTATGAGTTGGACCACGGCGGCGTTCGGCAGCTTGAAGGTGCCGCCGCGAACAGCCGTCTCAAAATCTTTTCTCCACCGTTCCAGTCGACGCCGCCCACGCCAGTAAAAGCGCGCGTAGTGCAGGTAGTCCTTCAGTGTGTATCCGTACTTAATCCGTGTCATCCGTGGTTAACAATCGAATAAATCACAGCACCAAGCATCGCGGCGATCGGCAACGTCAATACCCACGACATCAAGATCCCCGACACCACATGCCGGTTCGCTTCTCCCGTGATCAACCCGATCCCAAACAGCGACCCCACCGATACATGCGTCGTGGATACCGGCAGACCAAAACGGCTGGCTAGAATCACCAGGCTCGACGTCACCAGATTTGCCGTGAGGCCCTGCCCGGGATTCAACGGCGTGATCTTTTTACTCATCGTGATGCGAAGCAGCCAGCTCGTTGGGCACGAGTCCACGACCCGAAAAATTCCTGAGCAACGTCTCGGCCAGGAAGAGCGAAGTTATCGATCCGGCAAACGTCGAGATCGTGGCCCAGGTGATCGCAGATTTGTAACTGGTGGTGCCGCTGCCGAAGAGCGTAGCCACGCCTTTGAAGTTGTCGTTTGCGCCGTTTGAATAGGCGAGGAAAAGAGTCGCGAGGAACAGGACCGTCAGAGTGATCATGGGAGCACCTCGGGCCAGTGGGTGTTTACGTGTTTCGGCAGCGCGAGTCGCTTTCGCGCTTTCTGTTCGACGCCGCGCGCCGGATTGGTCATGTAAAGTCCACAGCAGCGATTGCAGATCGGTAGCCGGTTGGTGAGCATGTGTTTGCGAAACTTAATCGCGACGTCGGAATTGAACGACTCCATGAACCCGTCACGAAAGACGTTGCCGGCGATGATGTCAGGATGTCCCGGACAAAATATCAGCTCGCCATTCGCGTGCACGCGCGCCCAGTAATACGGCATGAAGCAGCTCTCGTTGCCGAACGTGTTGAGATAGTCAGTGAAGTATGTTTCATAGTCTGAGCCACGCAACTGGCTGGGCGTCGTCACGACGAATGGTGGCGAGAAGCGTTTCTTCTTTTGCAACACGTGAGTGAGTGCAGCGGCGACAGTGCCGTAGTCGTGTTTTTCGTGATTGGGCGAGACCCAGCCACGCCAGGCGCCGCTCGACTTCACTCCGAATTCATGCTGCAAGTGGCGCTCGTACGCCTGGCCCACGTCTTCCGTGAGAAACCAGCGAAAGTTGTAGTTGATTGCGAGGGCGTGGAAGTCGCGCGCTACCTCATAGACGCGCTCGAGCACCTCAGTGGTCCATTCACAGACAACTGTACTCATGATCACGGCCGGCAACGGCACGCCGCGCGCGCGACGCAATTCATAGAGTGCTTGTATTGACTCTCGTGCGGCTTTGAAAGTCCCCTGGCCACGAACTTTATCGTGTGTGTTCTCGTCGCCGTCGATCGACAGCAGGAAGATCAGGTTTCGTATATTTGCGAGCTGCTCCAGGTGAGATTTGAGCAGCGTGCCGTTAGTCGAGAAAATGACGTCGAATTGCTGTTCCCGCAGCAGCTCGAGCAGTGTATCGATGTGTTTGTAGACAAACGGTTCGCCACCGTGAACGCTGATTAATGAATCGCGTGGTGAGAGTCCGCGCATCAGTTTGGTTAAGCTGTCCACGTCCATGTGCTGAACGCGCCGCACGCCATCGAAGAAGTACCCGTTTTCTCCCCACTGGTTGCAGAAAGGACAGCGCAGGTTGCACGCTTCGGTCGGTATTAGCTGGACCACAGTCGCAACCGGTAACTTAAACGACTGCGAGCGCACTGCCTCCTCATACAATTTCCCCCACACGCGTTGCCGCCCGCGGTTCCGGCGGTACATCCGAGCAAAATGCAGATAATCGGTAAGTCGATAAAACATAATTTGCGTCTTAAGATCCGCGTTCATCCGCGGTTAAAACGATCTTGCCGTAGCTCTTCCGACTCGAGATCAACTCATGCGCTTCGCGAATCTGCGCGAGCGGTAAAACATGGCCCACCTGCATCTTCAACTTCCCCTGCCCGATCCATTCAAACAAGCGCTTCACCGACTCACCCATCAAACCCGGGCGCTCAAAGATCGCATTCAGATGCAGGCCAAACACACCCTGCGATCGAAACAGCAGCTTCAACGTGTCGATCGGCTGCACCTCTTTACTCGCGGCCCCGAACACCACGAGCCGTCCGAGTGACGGCAGAATCGCGAGACTGCGACGAAACACATCACCACCGACTGCTTCCAGTATCAACGCCGGCGCATTTTTACCTGCGAGCTTTTGATCAAACTCCTCGTAGCTGAGCACTTCGTCAGCCCCGAGCTCGAGCACGCGCGCGCGCTTCTCCTCGGAAGACGCCGTGCCCACGACACGTAATCCAAGCAGCTTCGCGATCTGCACGGCCGCAGTGCCGACCCCACCGGCCGCTGCATGAATCAAAACCGTTTCTCCCTGAACAGCTCTGCCAACGGTCGTGAGTGCGTGATACGCGGTCAGGTATTGAACAGGAAACGCAGCGGCCTCGATGAAGGACAGCGAATCCGGAATGGGCATGCACGCCGCCGCGCTGACGCACAAACGCTCCGCATGACAGCCACCCGCTGAAACCGTCACCACGCGCGCGCCCACAGGCAATCCCTTGCCAGCCTCGACCACACCCGCCGCTTCGAGACCGGAGATGAATGGTGGCTTTGGTCCACCGGGATAAAGACCGGCGCGCTGCATGACGTCGGCGTAGTTCAACCCGCTTGCCTCGACGCGGATTCGTACCTGGCCCGGTTGCGGATCAGGATCCGGCAACTCGACGAGCTCCAGTTGGTCCACATCTCCAAAACCTTTTACTTGGACTGCTCTCATAGCATTTGCTTTCTTCTCTGTGCGATCTCTGAGTTCTGTGTCTCTGTGGTTTAAATCAACAGTTAACCACAGAGACA
>DATHTI010000094.1:0-1633 GCA_035463335.1 Pyrinomonadaceae bacterium
TACGGCGTCGAGCTGTCGCGACGCTTCCGCGCACTGAAGGTTTGGATGACGTTGCAGTATTACGGTAGTCGTCGCATTGCGGAAGCGATCAGCGAAGACATTTCGCTCGCCGCGTACCTCGGCGAAATCGTTTCGAGCGCGGATGATTTCGAGCTGCTCGCTCCCGTGGAATTGAGTATCTGTTGTTTTCGATATGTGCCGGCCCCAAATATCAGCGGGGCTGATTTGGATCGTTTAAACGAGCGCATTATGGAAGCGGTGCAGAAGGGTGGCCGCGCGTATTTGTCGAATGCGACGGTGAATGGAAAGTTTGCTCTCCGCGCGTGTATTACGAACTTTCGGACGACGAAGGCCGATATCGACGAGACCATTGCGGCAGTGAGAGAGGCAGCGGAAAAGCTGGACGCGGATAAACGCGGATGAAGCCAAAGGATTACGATCGTGAATTGCGTGTGGCGTGCGAGCTGGCGCGCGCGGCTGGGGCTGCGATCCTCGAGCACTACGAAGGCCCGCTTCAGATCAAACAGAAAACCTCCGTCGACGATGTCGAGCCCGTAACACAGGCCGACACGATTGCCAACGATCTGATCGTCAACGGCTTGAAACACCAGTTTCCCCACGACGGAATCCTCGCGGAAGAATCGGTCGACACCAAACGCCGTCTCGAGAAATCACGTGTGTGGATGGTCGATCCGCTCGACGGTACTAACGGCTTCATCGACGGTAACGGTGATTTCGCGGTCCAGATCGGTCTCGCGGAGGACGGCCTGTGTGTCCTGGGCGTGGTCTATCAACCGCTGCCAGGTGTGCTTTACCGCGCCGTGCGTGGCGGCGGAACGTGGATCGAGCGTCCACAGTTCGAGCCCGAACAGGCTAAGGTTTCCGATAAAAAGTCGTTTTCAGAGATGCGCCTGGCCGCGAGTCGCTCGCATCGCAGCCCGCGCATGAACAAAGTCGTCACCGAGTTAGGCTTTCAGGACGAAGTGCAGCGTGGCTCAGTCGGAATCAAGATCGGCCTGCTCATCGAGCAGCAGTGCGACGTTTACATCCACCTGTCACCGCGCACGAAGCAGTGGGACACATGCGCGCCGGAAGTGATCCTGCTCGAAGCGGGCGGGCGCATAACCGATCTTTTTGGTTATCCTTTGAACTACAATGTTCCTGACGTTCAAAATCGCAACGGGCTGGTAGCCAGCAACGGTATTTCTCACGATCAGATTATTGAGGCGCTTGCGCCGCTACTGAACGAGTTCGGCCGCAAGCCAGCTTGAAACGATGACTCGCCGCAAACCCTTTCTCACCTACTTCGGTCTTTGTGCCATCCCTCTGTTGCTGCTCGCCGGACTCAATTACTGGAACGGACTTCGTAGCGTCGACGTCACTACCCAACCAATCGTTCAAAACGATCTGAATGCGTTCAATGTCGCTGTAGACCAGGAACTCCGAGAACGGAAGAGCGACTTCGTTCGTCTGAGCATGATGAAAGACATGCAACACATCCTCTCAGACAAAGAACGAGTTGACGTTTGGCCGCAGGGAATATACATGACAGTGAAGACTCTTCCGCTGCTGAGACAGTTTGAGAATTTGACAGTATTCAATCGTGACCGACGGGCTGTTCTTTTTCGAGGTG
>DATHTI010000095.1:0-8403 GCA_035463335.1 Pyrinomonadaceae bacterium
CCGTACGGAAAGCTCGTGAGGTAATCGAGCGCGCTGAAGAGTGTTCCTGCAACTGACGGCGATGCCTCAATACGAAGCTTCCGCGAGTTCAGATCAGTGTTCGCCGGCAGGTTGATCGTGAACTCCTGCTGCGCATTCTCCTCGCTCGTGGTCCATCGCTCGGATTTGACTTCGTGCAGCCCGCGCGGCATCACGTCCAGCGCGAGCTCAACGGCATCGGATTCTGTGTTCGTCAGAGCTTTTGCGAGCAGTCTTACTTCACCTGTCTGCGGCGCTGAGATCTTCCAGTCGACGCGATGTTCTCCCTGCCGGGCTATCGTTACGGTTTGCTGCGCGGGACTGAGCAGGCGCGCGCCGGACACCGAAAGCGAGATCTGTGTTGCCTTGTTTTCCTTCAGATAGTTGTGAACGATGCCGGAAAGCGTGACGGTATCGCCCTGCGTGAAGAACCGCGGTGTTTCCACACGAATGATCACGTCTTTGCGTGAGATGACTTTCTGGCGAGCGACACCGACTTTCGTGTCGGCTGTCACACCGCGTGCGGTGGCGCGCCACGTCGTCAGGTTGTCGGGCAATTTAACTTTCACGGTGGCGCGCCCGTCTCTTCCGGTCACCACATTTGGCTGCCAGAAAGCGGTGTCTTTGAACTCCTTGCGGATAGTCGGTTGTGCAAGCTGGCCGTCGTTCTTGAAGTCAGCCAACTGGTACGAAGCTTTTGTGCTGGCCAGGTCAATCGGCTTCTCACCCGCGAAGCCGCGGAATGAATACGAGACCGAGAGGTGCGTCTCGACGGAGTTGTATTGCATGCCGTAAAACTGCTGCCGGATGCTGCCCGAGTAATCAGCAGACACGCTGTAGATCGCTTCATCAACCACACCAAGACTTACTTCAGCATCAGGCACCGGCGCGCCATCCGCATCGCGCGCGAGAATCGTGTACGAAGCGGTTTCGCGTGGTTTGTACTCCTCTTTGTTCGAAATAATTTCAAGGTCCAGGATCTTGTCACGCGCGGGGACGACGAGCCGCTTGTCGCTGGTGTACATGTCGCCATTCTTCACAAACGTGACGCTGAGAAAAACATTAGGCGCGTAGTGCTTCTCGATCGGAACATCGAGCACCATCGTCTTGCCTGTCGCGTTCACCTTCCATGCAGACAGGACGTTTTCGCGCTCGGTGGTGATGAGAAGTTTTGCATTCTCCTCAGGCAGGATTGCCAGCACGTGAGCGATTTCGCCGGCGCGGTACGACTTCTTGTCCGCCACCAGTTTGATCGCACCCGTGCTCTCGTTGTAGTAAGGCGAATTGCTCCATTGGTGATCAGGACTGACGACCCAGAGATAGCCGCCGAGCGAGACAAACTGTTTGTCCTTGTCGTGGACCACCGTTTTGATCGTGATGCTCCCCGGTGTTGTTACCTGGTAGTCGTAGATTGCGTGGCCCTGCTGATCGGTGCTGAGTTCTGCGGAGCTCAAGTCGTTTTCGGTCACGGCATATTGCGGCGAGTTATTGGAGGTCACCACATTCATGTGCGGCGAAACAAACTTGAGCGTGAGCTTCGCGGGCACTGGATGGCCCTCGTAGTCAGTTGTCTTGACGGTGATCCTCGCAGTCTGTCCCTGCTTTAGAACGTAGCGATCCGGCATGGCGCTGGCGATAACGCTGCCGCGCGTAGCAATCAACGTCGCGCTGCCGTCGATGGTGCGTCGTGAGGAATCAGTGATTTGTGCTTCAAGACGATACTGGTAATCGGTGACATCGTTGGCCTGGCTTGCGGGTACTTCAAACTCGATCTCGTAATGACCGGAAGCGTCGAGTTTGCCGTCGCCCTGGTTCATGAAATCACTGTAATAGTTGCCGTAACGTGAAAACTGTTCCGCGTCCTGCTCGTCTTCATAGGTTTCTTCACTCTCGCCCCCGAAGTAAGCGTAGTAACGATGGCGATAAATGTAGTACTTGACCTCGGCGCCTGCGACCGGTGCGCCAAAGAAGTAGCGCGCATCGATCGTGAACTTCGTCTTCGTACCGGCGGCCGCAAATTTCTGAGACGTAGCAACGTTGACTTTGTATTCAGGCTTTTTGTATTCGGCGACATCGAAATTGGCGGTCGAGCTGCCTTCTTCGGCTGTTGCTTCGATCCGGTAAGTTCCGAGCGGTGCCTCTTCGGGGAGCGTAAACTCACCATTGAATGTTCCATTCTTCGATAGCGGCAATTCCTGTTCGTAAACTCTTGCGTCGGCTCCGTCATAAACCGTGACGGCGACAGTGTTCTCTTTGATGGCCCGGTACTGTTGTTGTTCGTCGTAGCCACGAAGAATTCCTTTGAAAAATACTTTGTGATTAGGTCGATAGATCGGGCGGTCCGTGTAGATGTAGCCTTGAACGTTTTCGCCTGTCGTGTCTTCGCCGAAGCTGTTGAAGTAGAACGACTCGAGATCGGAAATCGCGAAGTTATCGCGATGCGATGCAAGGATGACGAAATTTGAAGTGTTACCGTCTCCTTCCAGATCTGCATCGTCGCCCTGTGACGGAACTTTCGCGCGAAAGATGCCGTCGCTGTTTGTTCGACCGCTCGCAATCGTGTTTCTTTCCTTCACAATATCCACTCGCGCGTCTGCGCGCGGCTCGCCGGTCTTGCGATCGACTGCATAGACCAGCAGCTCACCATTCCCCGAAGCTTTCTCCACGGTGGCGAGATCGGTTACCACCACGACCGTGTATGCGCGCAGATTGCCGCCGACTGCTTCGACCAGATACACGCCGCTCTCGCGCTTGCCGAGTGGAATCATGCGCCGATCGTAGTAGTTGGTGACTGAGGGCAGGGGCTCGCGCCAGCTCGTTACTAGCTGGCTTGGATTCAACAGCGGCACGCGCGCAAAATCCGCGACGTTAAGCGGCACGCGCCTGGCAGTCTCCTCTGCACGAAACTTGTGGTTGAAGGTAACGCGTGTATTTTGCTTTAACTGATCACGGAAGTAGTTGCGAATGCCTGAGTAGGCCCACACTTTAACAGCGCGCACACGTTCGAGCACCGTCGGCTCTGCCGAGACCCGCAGTGCAAGCTGCTCCTGCTCGTCTTCGCCCATCTGATGTGGATTGCTGAGCTGCGAAAAGAACCTCTGCGGATCGTTGACGCGATAGACGCGGAAGTCGAGCTTCTCGACGCCGCGATGGTCCAGCCAGAGACGTGCGTTTTCGGAAGTCGCGTACGTGCGGTTCGTCGAAAGCGAGAAGAAAGGCTTTACCTCGACTGGTTCATTGTCAGTTACCGGAATGAACCGCTGCGCCTCCGCTTCCGCGCTGTGGATACGCTGGTCAGCAACAAAAAAAGCGGCAGCGATGATCACTATATAAACAAGCACCGGAGATAAGATCCGGGATCGACGACGTAGTTGTAGATCGAAACGCTTCACGTTCATTCCTCCGGTGAGAATTGCTGGTCGAGAATCTTCAAACGATAAAAGCCTAAAAAGTTTGGATTAATTGAAACGGGGCGCCAGCGCTTGTCCGGGTGCTGGTCCAACACGGCGAGTCTTACTTTTTTGACAGTGCCGGCATCGTTGGGCGAAGCGCCGGTGTGATAGACCACCCAGTCGTGCGTGCCTTCACTCGCGACGCGCGGCTCGCCCAGAAACACCATCACGTGAAAGGGATACTTCTGGACCCACGGCTGGTGGAAGAAAAGCAGATCGCCCGGTTTTGCCTGGGTGCGATCACGTCCAATGAAATCGACGTTGAATGCTTTGAGAGTTTGCGCGTCGGCGAACTCGGAAAAGCGACCGTCCGCGACGTCTGTGGGTGTGTAGGTGCCTGATGCAGTGCGAAAGAATTTTCCGTTCAGGGTCGCGGCGATCTTTGGGGACAGGTCTGGTGCGACCGGGTCATAGTTTTCCCCCATGCGCTGGAACCAGGGACGATCGTGTTGACGCAGCGCTTCACGAAAAGCAAAGCGCACGAGTCCGGCGCAGTCGCGTTGTTCGGCGTGCCATTCGTCGCTGAGATTGTAGAACTGCATTTCCGCTACCCACGTGAACCAGCGACGAAAGTTTTCGCGATCGTTGAAGGTCCTGAGCTCGGCGGAGTCGGGTAGACCGTCGTGGTCCAGGTCAGTGTTCACCTCGGGTTCGGCTCGAGTTATCCGTGCGGGCGCGTGTGCCGGCGCGCCGGTCGAGCGTACGAGAGAGAAATAGGAGAGGATGAGGAAGGCTGGTATCAAAGTTAGGAGGGCCAGCCCGGGTAGTGGTTTTTTAGCGAGTCCAAACATGGACCGCATTATTGCTGTCGTGGTGTTAATGGGATACGCGTTTGGTATCAGTGTGAGGTCAGGTTAGCCCTGCGAATCAGGTTCGTTTTGTACGGTGCAGTCAGGTGTGGGAATCCACACCGTTTGCGTACCACCACAGCGGGGGCAAGCCCCTCTTCCTGACTTGTACTTTTCAAAGTACTCAGTGGAATGAACAAGTCAGGAAGAGAAGCTTGCCCCCGCTCTGGCTATGTTCAAGTGGATCTTCGCCATGCAAAGTTTTTGGCATAAAAATGTAACGTGGCTTGGCCCAATCATCTGGGAAAAAGATGGTTGCAAATTCCAGCGCTCGCGGGTAGATTGATTTGGTTGCTTACAAGGTAGTGGGTGCTCTCCCGACCTGGGGGAATCCCTGCCTTCACTCAATGCGGGGGAGGATTAAACTGTGCCGACCGGAACTTGCCCTGAATGCGATGCTGATGTCCATGTGGATTTGGACACGGACAAGGGCGAAATAGTGTCTTGTGAAGAGTGTGGAACAGAATTGGAAGTCGTGGGACTCGATCCTGTTGAATTGGACATCGTAGAAGAAGAGGGTTTGGACGAAGACGAGGACGAAGACGAATACTGAAAAACGTTGAGCAGGAGCATACAGCAGGGGCACGCAACAACTTAGGTTTTTCTGGTCCTGCTGTTTGCCCCTGCTCTCGTTTTCGCTACCTGCTAGCTGCTCGATACTCCGAGCGACTCTGTCTCAGAGTTAAGCCCCGCGGTCCCTCAACCCTGATCGTGTGTACTTGCCCATCTCGTCTCTTTTCCTCGGGCGGATAAAAGGCCAGCACGTAAGCGGAACTTACTTCCTCCGCCAGCGCGCGAAATAACGGGGCATAGTCTTTCTCGTTCGCGTAAACATTTCGCCCACCCGTCGACTCGGCCAGGCCACTGACGTCCAGCGGCGTAGGCAATGGTTCCTGCGCTGACGACGCCATCATCCGCGAGTAAGACGGCAGTGTGACTACAAACACGCTGACGTCCGCAGCGTTGGCCCTTTCGATCACGGTTTGCGGTGCAACGGTGTCGCCAACTGGAAAACCATCGGTCACGACCAGCACCGCGCGTTTCATCAAACGCTTCTCGCGTGTTCGCGGCGCACTTTTCACAAGCATGCGGATAGCGTCGTCAACAGCATCGTAAGTGTGCGTTGACAAGCCGCTCGTCGAGTCACGTGCAAGTCGTTCAAGCGCTTCGTCGAGCTTACCGGGATCTGAAGTGAACTTCTGAATCGTCTTTACACGCATGCCGAACGTCATCACTGCATACACGACTGGATGAGTCGCGAGCTGATTTGAAAACGACTGGAGCGCGTAGCGAAGACGGAGGAGCTCATCCGCCGTCACACTTCCGGAAACATCGAGGGCAAAGACGATCGCGAGCGGTCGAGATTCGCCTTGCCGCTTCTCGATTTGAAAGAATGAAATCGGTTGCTCGAGCCCGTCGGAATAGACTTTGAAATCTTCCTGACGAAGATTGCGAACAGGACGGCCCTGCGCATCCATCGCGGTCACGTCGACTGATACGAGATCCGTATCGAAGCGCAGAACGTCTTCAGGTTCCTGCTCTTTTGGAAAGACTTTGCGGGGTCGCTGAGTCTGGTTTGCAGGCTCCTGGTTTTGAGGCACACCGGGCGCGGCCAGTGCGAACAGCAGAAGGAGAGGAAGGGATAGTTGCGCTATAAAAGCCGCCGGTTTTCTTGGCATTAATGCTCTTTCTTGGGGACGCCGCTCAGGATTATACGGGCGCGACCTGCGGAAGCAAACGGTGATATCATCCCGAGCGTCTTAATTCCGTATCTGAGCTATTACGTGAAGGATTGCGTATGAGATTCAAGAAAAGTCTGTTTGTGGTCGCGATCATTTTCACCGCGGCGAGTGTTTTGGTGGCGCAGGACAAGTCACTTGGCACCATCAAGGGTAAAGTTCGTGTCGAAACCGGGACGCCGGCGAACGTGACTGTTGTCGTGCGGCGCGGAGAGACCGAGGTCACGCGCTCGACTACCAATAAAAACGGAGATTTTGTTGTCTCGAAGCTTACGCCCGGGATTTACGGCTTGACGTTCCGGAAGCCGGGATTGAGCATCGGATCGATTGAGGACGTCGAAGTCAAAGCCGGTAAGACTCGCTCGCTCGGCGATCGGCTGATACTGACTATCGACGAGGGCTCGATCGCGTTCCTCAGTGGCAGCGTGTTCAATGCCGATGGACGAAGCGTGCCGAATGCGAAAGTTGAGTTGTCGCGCATACTCGAAGATGGCACGACAAAGAAGATCGATGGGCGAATCACGACGGAGACTGGCTCGTTCAAGTTTCGGCTATCGCCGGAGGCAGGGAAGTATCGTGTGAGTGTTAAGCCTGACGGTGCGGAGCCGGTGACGAAGGACGTGGAGATCGACGGCGCCGCCGTTTATCGTATCGCGCTAAATCTTCCCCCGAAGTCTCGATGAGTTCAGAAGAACGTGAAGAATTCCTGACTGCGAAACAACTCGCTGCTTTCCTGCAGGTCAGTGAATCGACCGTGCGCCGGCTTGCAGCACGACGCCGCATTCCGTCGGTCAGGCTCACACCGCGCATTATCCGCTTTCATCTCGACGCTGTCCGCGAAGCTCTCGACGTACCTCGTTATCGCATTCGTCATGGTGAGTACACCGAGCGTGTTGACGATGCGCAGCTTTCCTTTGACGAATTCTTCCTGACTTCCTAACGCTTGTTTCCACGCTGCGGATTGAATTCGATCCATTTATCGTTCTGCTTAATATAGACTCGCGGCTGCTGGATTCTGAATCCCTTGCTGAATCCCGGGTTTGCCGCAAGGATCTTTTTCACCGTTGACTGATCGCCTGTGGCCACGCGCCACTTGCCATCCTCCTTCAACAGATACTGCTGGACCACAATCTTTCCTTCAGCCTGTATCGGGTTAACGACTCGCCCGTAAAGCACGGTATCGACAACCGCAAGATTGCCCATGACCTTCGTCGCGCCGATATCCATGCGGTCGAGCTGGTAAAACTCCTGCGCGCGCTGGAGTGCACTTACAAAACGCTCGCGCGACATGCGACTGCGCGCAGAGCCGGGCAGTAGATCATAGAGACTGTCGTAGTTTTGAGCTTTGAGTTGATCAAAAACATTCTGGACCGTAGCGCGCACGTCTGACTGGTCCGATGCCTTCACGATCGCGCCGGTATAGAAAACAGTTACTACTAAAATCGCAATACTAAAAAGGTACTTCTTCATCCTCATCCTCTTGGTTTTCTTCATCCTGGCTGGGGAGGTTTTGGCGCAGTTGCTGCCGGTAATTGAGAAACCAGCACACCGCTCCTGCCGCCGCTGCCACAAATGCTTTCTCAAAATCTCCGCGAAACACAAACACCGCAGCGAGTACGCCCCCCACGGCGGCCAAAATAATCCACAACGTCTTCACTTCACATTCACCGCCACGGTCAAATCGCGTTCGCCGGGCGCGTAACAAACCCTGTCGTCACATGCCTGGACGCGCAATTTCGCCGAAAGGTTGTGTTTGCCCGGTTTCGCGGTCTTACGAGCTTTGAGCGTGACCTTCAGGTTTGTCTCTCCTTCGTAGACCTTCAGCGGCTTTCCTTCAGAGAACGAAAACGTTTTCAAGAGCGGATCCGGGTAAGTGATGAACTCGATCGAGATTCCTTCGGCCGCCTTGAGCTCGATCTCGGTGGGCTTCAGATAGGACTGGCTCGGCGGATTGGCATTGACGTGATAGCCGTTTGCAATCTGTAGTTGCACGAGCATGTCGCCAGATTCACCCGGCGCGAGGGTGATTTCCTGCGGCATTACTTTCACAACGTCGACTGACTTGATCGGTGGCGGCTCCGGCTCGCTCGCCGTTGTGTTCGTCGGAGCCTTAGCGCAGGCCGTAACGAGCAAGCCTAAAATCAGCAAGGGTAAGAGGTGTTTCATGAAGTCAGTTTACAGGATTTACATGATTTTCAGGATTGACATGTAAATCCTGTCAAAGACTCACTCGGGTGTGGGCGTCGCCAATGCATGCGCCAATCGCATCCGCTTCGCCCGTCGCAGCAGGTATCGAATCACGAGCCCCGACGGCAAAAACACCAGTATCGAGATCGGCACCATCAT
>DATHTI010000096.1:0-8471 GCA_035463335.1 Pyrinomonadaceae bacterium
CATGGGTGGCCCACAGCTCGGCGAATTGGAGGCGGGCGCTCTGGCAGCAGTGATCGGGGCACCGTTTTCTGTCGTGGTAGGTGGCATGGGCGCACTGATCTGTGCCGCACTCGCGGCAGTGAAGTCGAAGAGCTTGATGGAGTTTGAGATCTAAATGACCTGGACAGCCGCGGAGACAAACAAACACCAGGACCACGTGATCGCGCACGTGATTGGTGCGACGCCACTCAGTTATTTCATACATGACGAAACCGCGTATGTGCTGCTCGATATCGGCTTCATTTGGAACATCTACCTCGATATGGAGATGGGACTCGTGCCCGAGCGAATGGCGCTTTCCGAGTTAGATGTTGACGCTGAGTTGTTGCAGACAACGAACGTCGAGTGTGGCCCGATCGAATCGGTCGAGATGTTTGAGGATGAACAAGAGAGACGTTTGGTTTTGAACTGCGAACAGGGCCAACTTACTATTGAAACTTCATTGAGCCACAGATGGATCCGTGTCCATCTGTGGCCCAAATGATCTTCTACTCAGCGATCACGCTGATCTGGTTGTCTACTGACTTCACACCCTTAACGCTTTTGACCATTCTTTCGATCTGCGTCTTCAGCGTTTCGGTCTTCACCGTTCCCAACAACATCACCTTTCCATCGAGCACTGAAGCAGTGATGCCCAGTGTCGATATTTCCGGATCGTCTGCCAGCTTCTTGTCGACTGCCGCCTGAATCGTCGAATCCATGTTCGTGCTTTCAGTTGGCATAGTCGAGCCGGTCGAACCACCCGCTGGTGGCGTCACGATGATCGGGGCCGGCTGCGTTGCCGGCGCCGGTTGCTGAACGATCACCGGAGGTTGTTGTACTGGCGCAGGCTGCTGCACAACCGTTGTTGGCGGCGGCTGCGTTGCGGCCACGTTTGGATCAGTTGTCGGCTGGCTGCTCATCCAAAACAGGACCAGCATCGTTATCAATGCGATAGCTACCACAACAAGCACGCCGACCATGCCCGCGGAGATACCGCCGTTGTCTCGCACCGACTGTGTGTGTACGACCTCACGTCTTTCGTTTGGTGTTTCCACTACCACTCGGCTTCTTCTTGCTTGTTCTTCATCGTATGCCATCACTGCCCTCCGTTTGTTCTATACAGTTTGTCGAGATTCTAAACAGTTAAACTAGTAACGTCTCTGATAACGCTTGCGACGCGTGTAGAGATATGAACCGGCTGCGCCCGCACCCGCACCGATTGCTGCAGCTCGTTTGCCACCTGCGGCAGCGCCGACACCTGCGCCTAATGCTGTTCCGCTAAGGACTGTTCCGGCAGTCCGTGTCTTGCCTCTGAAGTGCCTGCGCGCAGCTTCACGATTGAATGCATACATGCCTGCGCCGCCCGCGCCGATGGCTGCGCCTTTCTTTCCCGCGACGAGTGCGCCGACACCAGCTCCGCCTGCGATGATGGCGGCGGTGCGAGCCTTGCGACCAAATTTCGATTTGTCACGACGACGCGTTTGACCGTCTGCTGATACGATTGTTCCGGTAACCACGAGCAAGGTCCATACGAGTATTAATGCGAGTAATCGCTTCATGCCTTTCCTCCCCTGGATCACTTGATGTTCATACTGACCTTGGGTGTCACTGGTGCTTTGGCAAACCCTATTCCTCACCCGTAAACCGTAGCGTTGATTGAAGAAGATGAGAACGACCAGGAAACTTGAGTATTAGCTTGATTCAGCGTCGGATCTGGCAATCGTCCGGCTCGTTTGGAATTGATACATCATCAACAGCGGGGGCAAGCCTGACTTGTTCTTTGTTTAGGCGCAGGTAGCAACAAGCCTCTCTCAGTAGGAACAGCTCTTTGTTTAAGGCGCGTTAAGGTGGAACAAGTCAGGAAGGGTGGCTTGCCCCCGCTGTTTGCGTCTTTGCGTGAGAAATTCTATTTGATACCTTGTTAATACATGACAACAGCAATCGTTCATCATCCAGTCTTTCGCGAACACGACACGGGCCCGGGTCATCCTGAGAATCCTTCACGTTACACCGTCGTAATGGACGCGCTGCGAGGAGACACTAGTCTTTGGCCCAAACTGCGTGAAGTCGAAGCGCGTGAAGCGCCACGTGGTGACATTCAAGCTGCTCACTCACCACAGCTCTACCGGCGTGTCGCGAAAGGTGTCAGCGAAGGCAGCGGGTCCCTCGACGGCGACACGATCGTCTCGATGCGCTCGCTCGACGCTGCGAAACGTGCTGCGGGCGCGCCGTGCCAGGCGATTGATCTGATCATGTCAGGTGAAGTGAAGAATGCCTTTGTGCCGGTCCGCCCGCCCGGACATCACGCGACCGAAGAACGTGCGATGGGCTTTTGTCTTTTCAACAATGTCGCTGTCGCGGCGCGTTACGCCCAACAGAAGTATCCCGAGATCGACAAGGTCGCAATCATCGACTGGGACGTGCATCACGGCAACGGCACGCAAGGTATTTTTTACGACGATCCAACGGTTTACTTTTTCTCGGCGCACCAGTATCCGTGGTATCCGGGAACAGGCTCGCGTGGCGAGAAGGGAACCGGACGCGGCCTGGGATATACACTGAATCTGCCGTTGCGTGCGGCCACACCCGCGGCCGATCATAAACGCGCGTTCGAAGCGGCGTTGGAAGAGATGTCGGCGAATTTCAACCCCGATCTGATCATCATCTCGGCGGGATTCGATTCACATCTGGGCGATCCGCTCGGTCAATTGCGTCTCAAGGACGAAGATTTCGTAGACATGACGCGTGCGTTGAAGCAGTGGGCGGAAAGTAGTTGCCAGGGACGGTTGGTTTCGTGTCTCGAAGGCGGTTATAACCTGCAAACCCTCGGTGAAACCGTGCGTGTTCACGTGGCCGAATTAGCCACAGATGACACGGATTAACTATAATCTCCTCACATGCCTGCCCGAGAGTCTGTAGCCAATAATGAGCGGCCTCAACGTGTCTTTCTAATCGACTCGATGTCGCACATCTTTCGTGCGTTTTTCGCGCCGATGCAGAACCGTGCGGCGCCGCTCGCGACTTCGCAGGGCTTCGTCACGCAAGCCGTCTACATCTTCACCAACATGCTCCTTAAGCTGTTGCGTGAAGAAAAACCCGACTACATTGCCGCGATTTTCGAGTCACGCGAAAAGACGTTCAGGCACGAGACGTTTGCTGACTACAAGGCGAACCGGGTCGCGATGCCCGACGATCTCGCGAAACAGATGCCGTACATTTTCCGGCTCTGCGAAGTGCTCAACATTCCGGTCATCAACTTTCCCGGCTACGAAGCAGACGACGTGATCGGCACGCTTGCACAGCAAATTGCCGACATGAAAATGCAGGCCGTGATCGTTTCGAACGACAAAGACATGTGCCAGCTCGTGCGCGATCCTTACATCATCTGCATGCGCCAGAATTCGCAGGTGGTGAAGCGTAAAGAGCCGGTGCCGCCGATTGAATGGTGTGACGAAGCGTGGGTCGAGAACAAGTTTGGTGTGCCTGCTGACAAGCTCGTCGATCTGCTGGGTCTGATGGGCGACTCGATCGACAACATTCCGGGCGCGCCGGGCATCGGGTCGAAAGGCGCCGTGCAGATCATTCAGCAGTTTGGATCGATTGAAGCCGCGCTCGCGGGCTGGGAGTCAGTAAAGCACAAGAGCTATCGCGAGTCGTTGCGCGATAACGCCGATTTGATTCGACAATCACGCGAGCTGGCGCGTATTCGCTGCGATCTCGAAGTTCCGTGGAAGCTTGAAGAGCTCAAGACGCGACCACCTGATCGTGCTGCTGCGTATGAGCTTTTCCACGAGCTCGAATTTGTACTCCTGATGAAGGAATATGCTGATGCGGCGGTGCAGCGACCGGCGTCGGCCGAATCCGCACGCAATTACAAGATCGTCCAGACGAAGAGTGATCTCGACAATCTCGTTCGCACACTTTTTGACGCCGAGAGCGTTGGAGTTGCAGTGGCTGATTCAACGCCGGCGGGAACGGGGGAGCAGGAGTGTTTTACTGAGCTGCAAGCAACACGCGGAATTGCTTTTGCAACGAAGCCCGGCGTGTCAGCCTACGTCGATCTCGAAAAGTTTGCGGGTGGAATGGATACGGCAGTCAACGCGCTGCGCGATGTGTTGTCGAATGGCTTGATTGAGAAGTCGATTCACGATGTGAAGCGCGCGGTCGGACTGCTCGATCGTTTCAATATCACGCTCGAAGGCGTGAAAGACGATACCTATCTCGCCGCTTACCTGCTGGATCCGACGCGCAGCAAATATGAGCTCGCAGATCTCGCACGCGAAGCGCTCAACGTCGAGCACAGCAGCTCACCCGCAGCGAATTGGCCCGATACTGCATGGCAGACCGTCCTCGCCGCAGATCTGACTGCACAAACGGCGCACATTCTTCACAACCGAATTCTCGAGAAGAAGCTCGAAACGATCTATTCCGAAGTTGAGCTGCCGCTTGCTCCGTTGCTGTACCGCATGGAACGCGCGGGGCTGAAAGTCGATCCGAAAGTCCTCGCGGATCTTTCGAACTACATCGGCCAGGAGCTCCACAAGCTCACGGTCCAGATCTATCAACTCGCCGGGCGTGAGTTCAATATCGGCTCACCGAAGCAGGTTGGGGAAGTGCTTTCGGATCTGCACATCGACATCGGCCGCAAAACTTCAACCGGTCGCATCTCGACCAGCAAGGCCGTGCTCGAGGAGTTGGCCCAGCAGTTTGAGCTACCGCGACTGATCATCGATTACCGCGAGCTCGATAAACTGAAGAGCGTTTACACCGACGCGTTGCCGCACCAGATCGCCACCGATGGTCGTATTCACTGCCAGCTCAATCAAACGGTGGCGGCGACCGGACGATTGTCGTCAAGCGATCCGAACCTTCAGAACATCCCGATTCGCAGCGAGATGGGACGACGAATTCGCCGTGCTTTCGTTGCAGAGAAGGGCCACAAGATCATCTCTGCGGACTACTCGCAGCTCGAGTTACGCCTGCTGGCCCACATCACGCAGGATCCGGTGATGCTCGAAGCGTTTCAGAAAGGTGAAGACATTCACGCGCGCACGGCGCGACTCGTCTTCGGTGCGAAGACTGACGAAGAGCTCAAAGAAGCGCGCCGGTTTGCGAAGATCGTCAACTTCGCGATCGCGTATGCGATCGAGCCGTGGGGTTTGTCGCAACGCGTCGGCATCTCGCGCGCGGAGGCGAAGAAAGTCATCGAGGATTATTACAACACCTACAAAGGTGTGCGACGTTACATGGAAGAAGTTCCGATTCGCGCGCGCGAGCACGGCTACGTGAGATCGATCTATGGTCGCATCCGTCCGCTGCAGGGGATTGCGGATCGCAACGCAAACATTCGCAAGGCGGCGGAGCGCGAAGCGATTAACATGCCGATTCAGGGTACGGCCAGTGATATCGTAAAGATTGCGATGTTGAAGGTTGATGAGGAGTTCAAACGTGCAGGGCTCGAGTCGCGCTTGCTGATGCAGGTGCATGATGAGTTGTTAGTGGAAGTGCCTGATAAAGAGGTGTCGAAGGTCAGTGAGATACTGAAGCACGAGATGGAAACAGCCGTTTCGCTCGATGTTCCGCTTGTGGCTGATGTTGGTGTAGGTGACAATTGGATGGACGCGAAGCCTTAGAAAATTTGTATGAAGCCCGCGCCAGACAAACATCCTGAAGTTGTGTATCGGAAGACGCCCGGTTCCAGGGCTTCTGCTGCTACGGGTTTCGCTGAACGAATTCGTGGCTTTGCACCCGCGCTGACGCCCTTAATCGTCGGTTTCCTTCTGTTACTAGCAGTTATTCTGGTGTTGGGTTTGCAGAGCGCATGGAAAATGGATGATGTTGCGTCCAATGCTCGGATAGCCACGCAGGGATACTCCAGTCGGCTTAGTCAATTGCTTGAGCTTCGACTTCGATTCAACAAACTGGAAAGCGAAGCTCGCGTACGGGACGTCTCGGCAACGAGTCGCCAGTTGACGCCACCTTACGAAATAAGGCTGGACCAAGCGCGAAGTGAAGCCCAAAAGGCTCTGGAGCAGTTGAAAGATCCCCCTCCACCACCACTAACGCTTGATGAGCAGAAGCGAAAAGAATGGCCGCAGCGCTGGGACAATTTCAAAGTCAAACTTCAATCTTATATCGATCTTACCGAGGATGTACGTCTCTACAGCAAGGACGGTTTCCCGCAATTTCGCGAGCTTCAAAGTGAAATAGGAGTCTTTCTTGACGCAGCGCAAAGTGCATATGACGGTGTCGGTGAAGTAATGGTGTCGTATTATCGTGCTGCTAATAAATCGATTTACACCTGGATCGGTATTGCGCTTCTTGTAGGCGCCCTGGTAGCGGTCGGAACTATCTGGCAAGTTCAGCGACATTTTAGCCAAATGCGTAGTAGCGTTTTGGAAACTCGGCGCGAGCGTACCTTTGCTACTCAACTGCTTGAAGGAATGGTTAGTGCCGTTGCGGCGATCGACAACGACGATCGTATTCGTAGCGCAAATGCCGCCTTTTTCAAGATTTTCCCG
This sequence comes from Pyrinomonadaceae bacterium, assembly GCA_035463335.1. Lineage (GTDB taxonomy): Bacteria > Acidobacteriota > Blastocatellia > Pyrinomonadales > Pyrinomonadaceae > PSRF01. The sequence goes on from DATHTI010000096.1 coordinate 6,543, forward strand.
AACGCCAGCATTGGCGCGTCTGTGCTCGAAAAACTCGGACCAGACGACGCGATGAAGATGTTGGAGACCGTGACCGCAATCCGCGTCACGAAAGCCACTTATCACGGTCGCCTGGTGGCACAGGTTGAAGAGGAAGACAAAGCGTTCGACGTTTATTCGTCTCCGCTCGCGATTGATGACGAGCGCGGTCAGATCGTGACGCTCGTCGATGCCACTGAAGCGGCCGCGGCGGAGCGTACGCTGCGTCGCAGCGAATCACTGGCTGCTGTGGGCCAGGCGACGACGCAGGTCGCACACGAGATTCGCAATCCACTCGGCAGCATTCGTCTCGGTGTGTCGATGCTGCGTGACAGCGTTTCCGACCCCGACGCACTCAACACCATTGAGCTTGTCGAGCGCGGCATCAAACATCTCAACAAGCTCGTGGTTGACGTGACGCAGTTCTCGCGTCAGAAAGAGCTGGAGCGATCTGCTGTCGACCTGCATGACTCACTCGAGCGCAGTATCGACCTGGTTACCGAGCGAATCGCCGAGAAGAACACGACGGTCGAGAAACAATTTGCACGACGGTCGATCGTGGGCCAATGGGATCCGTACCAGTTGCGGCAGGTGTTTGTGAATGTGATCGCGAACGCTGTCGATGCGAGCCAGGAAAATTCCGAGGTGCTAATCTCGACGGAGCTGCTCGCGCCTGAGACAAACGGTGACGGGCAGCCGGCCCGCCTTTTCGCGCGCATCACGATAGCGGACCAGGGCAAGGGAATGGACAACGCGACGCGCGATCGGATCTTTGAGCCCTTCTTCTCCACGAAGAAGCGCGGCACCGGGTTAGGGTTGGCGATCGTGAAGCAGATCGTCGAACAGCACGGTGGCCGGATAAGCGTCCACAGCGAACTTGGTAAAGGCTCGCAGTTCCGCATCGACCTTCCGGTTTAATCCGTCATCAATCCGCGTTAATCCGTGTTACGGCTTTTCTCGCCGCCTCGATAGTCTGATCGATTAATTGATCGGTATGGGCAAGACTCACAAACCCGGCCTCGAACTGTGACGGCGCGAGGTACACACCCTCGTCCAGCATCGCGTGGAAAAACTTTCCATAACGCTGGCGATCGGATTTATTCGCGCTATCCCAGTCAACCACCGGCTTGTTCGTAAAGAAGCTGGTCCACATCGAACCAACGCGGTTCGTCACCGTCTCCACACCAGCCTCTGCCAGGCCTTCGCACAGCTTTTTAGTCGCAGCCTCGAGCCGGTCGTAAACAGACTGATCTCGTAACCGCCGCAGTGTGACGAGCCCCGCAGTCATCGACAACGGATTCCCCGACAACGTTCCTGCCTGGTAGATTGACCCCGCAGGCGCGATGTTATTCATGATGTCGCGACTCCCACCGTAAGCTCCGACGGGCAGACCGCCGCCGATGATCTTTCCGAGCGTCGTGATGTCAGGCGCGATGCCGTAGAGCTCCTGCGCACCACCGCGAGCGAGCCGAAAACCTGTCATCACTTCATCAAAGATCAGGAGTGTGCCATTGTCGCGGGTGAGATTGCGCACGGCTTCGAGATAGCCGGCGCGCGGTGGCACGCAGCCCATGTTTCCGACCACGGGCTCGATAATCACGGCGGCGATGTCAGCGTGCTCGTTGAAAACTTTTTCGAGTGCGGGACCATCGTTGAACGGAAGTGTGAGCGTGTCTTGAGCGAGGGCTGCGGGGACGCCGGGACTGTCGGGCAGTCCGAGTGTGGCGACGCCGGAGCCGGCTTTGACGAGCAGGCTGTCGGCGTGCCCGTGATAACAACCCTCGAACTTCACGAGCTTCGTCCGGCCAGTGACGCCGCGTGCGAGGCGAAGGGCCGACATCGTTGCTTCGGTGCCGCTGCTCACCATCCGCACCATCTCAATCGATGGGACGGCGTCGATGACTTCCTGCG
>DATHTI010000097.1:0-25005 GCA_035463335.1 Pyrinomonadaceae bacterium
GGGACGGCCACACGTCCGAGCGTATCCTCGATGCGCTCGAACACTCTCGCTGATGCCAGTTCTGCACAAAATCAAACGTGCGCTTCGTGGAGAAGTAAAACTCACGACTGCCGCACTCGAAGCGCTGCGACGCAGCCGGGCCTCGTTTCAGCAGCGGAAGGAGCGTGCGAGTCTCGACGAGAGTGAGCCGTTGGCCCTAACGCAAGCCTTCGCGCGTATGAGCGCGGAGGAGTTGTTGTCGTATTTCCGGGGACCGCGTGAGGCCAAGTTTTTAGACGACTTGTTCGCGCCGGTGAAGGTCGATGTCGCTTCAGCCGAACGAATCGTAAACGATCACTCGTGGCCGTTGCTCGGTTTCGGCGAACAGTCATTCGGAAAAGAGATTGAGTGGCGACGCGATCTGCTTTCGAATTACGTTTGGCCGCTCGATTATCATCGCGACGTCAAGTTGATCCGCGCGGATGGCTCGGACGTGCGCGTGCTTTGGGAGTTGAACCGGCTCGGTCATTTCCTCACGCTCGCATGCGCTTACGCGTCAACGCACGATGAACGCTATAGCTCGGAATTCTTCGCACAACTGCAAAGCTGGCACGAACAAAATCCTTATGGTCGTGGTCCAAACTGGACCTGCGCGATGGAAGTCGCACTGCGCGCCATGAACCTGCTTGCGGCTTTCGAAGTTTTCCGTCACTCACCGCAACTGAGCGCTGATTTTTTGAAGTTCTTCCTCCAGCTACTCCAGCAGCACGGTACCTACATCCGGCGCAATCTCGAATTCTCTTACATCGCAACCAGCAATCATTATCTTTCAGACGTCGTGGGACTGTTCTGGCTCGGGTTATTGCTTCCGGAGCTGCGCGATGCCAGCGAGTGGCGCGAATTCGGGCTTCGTCAAATGCTGCTCGAGATGGATAAACAGGTGCTGGCTGATGGCGCGGATTTCGAAGCGTCGACCGGCTATCACCGCTTCGTTACGGAGCTGTTTCTCTACTCCTTTTTGCTGTGCCGGGCCAACAATGTCGAGATCGAAAAAAGGTATTGGTCCAGGCTGCACCAGATGCTGGGCTACATTCGTGCTTACCTGCGGCCCGATGGATTTGCGCCGATGATTGGTGACACGGATAGCGGACAGATTTTACCGGTTGTGCGTCGTCGCGCCGGTGACCACGCTTATGTTTTGGACATACTGAAGCCTGAGACTCAGCACGCCGGTTCCCAGTCGTTTCCACACGCCGGCATTTACATCATGCGCGACGGCGATCTGTATCTATGTTTCAACGCGAGCGGCGTGGGGATCAACGGCCGCGGATCGCACGGGCATAACGATGTGTTGAGTATTGAGGTATCGGCGCGCGGTCGCGCGTTCATCGTCGATCCGGGAACGTACGTCTATTCAGCGGATCTGGCGAAGCGACACGAGTTTCGCTCCACCGCGTATCATTCGACAGTGCAGATCGACGGTCTCGAACAGAACACGATCAACGTGAATACTCCTTTTGTGATCGGGAATGAAGCGAGGCCCCGCGTGCTCGAGTGGAAAACGAGTGATGATTTTGACAAGGTTGTTGCGGAACACTATGGATATCCGGTGACTCATCGTCGCACGGTTACGTTTGACAAGCGCGGGCGTGTGTGGGTTATCGATGATGAGTTTTTTGGTGATGGTGAGCATGTTTACGAGGCGCGATTTCATTTTGCGCCTGGGTTGGATGTGAGGGTAAGAGGGGCAAGGGTAGAAGCAGGCGGGTTGGTTGTGGCTTTGTTGAATTCTGAAGTTGAAGCAACGTTGGAGAGTCAGCCGGTGTCGCGTGATTATGGTGAAATGAGTGATGCTGTTGCTGCGTGTTGGAGAGTCGAAGGACGGGTAAGCAGGCTCAGTTGGAAGATCAGCTTAACCACGGATTTTAACGGATAATGTGTGGGATCTGCGGAGTTTGGGAGTACGGCGCCAGTGAGGGTTCGGTTGAAGCCTCGCTACTGGCGCGCATGCGCGATGAGATGACGCATCGCGGTCCCGACGACGCCGGTGATCTTATCTTCGACGATCATCGCGGCGGCTTCGGTTTTCGTCGTCTCTCGATCATCGATCTATCCGCCGCCGGCCATCAACCGATGCACGGCTGCGACAAGCGCACGTGGCTGGTCTTCAACGGCGAGATCTACAACCACACCACTCTTCGCGCCGACCTCGAAAAACGCGGCCACAAGTATTCATCGCGCACTGACTCCGAAACGATTCTGCACCTCTACGAAGAACGCGGCCTCGACTTCATCAACGAGATCGAAGGCGACTACGGCATCGCGATCTGGGACGCCAACAAAGAACGCCTCGTGCTCGTGCGCGACCGCATCGGCGTCAAGCCGCTCTACTTCTATCACAAGGACGGGCGCTTCATCTTTGCCTCTGAGATCAAGGCGATCCTGCAACATCCCGCAGTCACGCCAGACATCGACGAGCAGGCGCTTTATCACTACCTGACTTTCCTCACGACTCCGGCGCCGACGACGCTCTTTCGCGACATACACAAGCTGCCCGCCGGTCACGTTCTAACTCTGACACGCGACGGTTCGCTCAACATCCAGCAATACTGGGACGCGCTTCCTCCGAAACAAAACATCCCCGGCACTGAAGAGGAACACCGCGCGGAGATCCTGCGCCTGCTGCGTGATTCGATCCGCAAGCGAATGATGTCAGACGTGCCGTTTGGCGTGTTTCTATCGGGGGGCGTGGATTCGTCTGCGAATGTGGCGTTGATGTCGGAACAGATGTCGCGTCCGGTTGAGACGTTCACTGTGGGTTTCAGCGATGCTGAGTATCTCAACGAGCTCGAGCCCGCGCGTCGCATTGCGAAACAGTTTGGGACCAACCATCACGAGGTGATCATCTCCGAGAAAGAGATGCACGAGTTTTTGCCGGGCATGGTGTTTCACCAGGATGAGCCGATCGCCGATCCGGTTTGCGTGCCGCTCTACTACGTTTCCAAGCTCGCGCGCGATTCGGGAACGATCGTGGTCCAGGTTGGTGAGGGATCGGATGAGATCTTCAGTGGTTATGAGAACTACGTGCGTCACCTGCGAATTTACGAAAACTTCTGGCGGCATGCGGAAGCGTTGCCGCTTTCGTTACGGCGCGCGATCTCGAACATTTCACGACCGGCGCTCGAAGCAACGGGTCGAAAGCGTGCGGCGATCGAGCTGATACGCAGGCTGGGCGCTGATGAGCCGTTGTTCTGGGGCGGGGTCGTGGTCTACGACGAGACGTTCAAGCCGCGTGTGCTTTCGCAGAAGGTGCGCGAGCGATTGAATGGGCTTTCATCGTTGCGCGTGGTTGAGTCGTACTTGAAACATATCGAGCGAGAGCGGCCGAACGCTGATTTCCTTGCGCACATGACGTATCTCGAGTTGAAGCTACGATTGCCTGAGTTGTTGTTGATGCGCGTTGATAAGATCACGATGGCGACGAGTGTCGAGGCGCGTGTGCCGTTTCTGGATCATCATCTGGTGGAGTATGCGCTTGGGTTGCCGCGCGCGTTGAAGGTTGAGGGAACGAGTGGCAAGCATATTTTGAAACGCTCGCTCGAGGAGATCCTGCCGCGCGATTTGTTGTACGAAAAGAAGCGTGGATTTGGAGCGCCGGTGCGTGAGTGGTTCCGCGAGGGATTGGGTGGCTGGTTTGACGACCACTTGATGAATGGGACCATGAGACGCCGCGATTTGCTTGATTACGGATTCGTGAGCCGGATGCTGGAGGAGCATCGTGCCAAGACGCGCGATTGGGGATTTCATTTGTGGGCGTTGTTGAATTTGAGTTTGTGGTACGAGAGGTGGATCGACAGACGTTGACAGGATTACAGGATTTTCAAGATTAACAAGAATATTCTGTAATCTTGTAATCCCGTCTAACAAACCATGCCAAGTTTTACAGCCCGCATTGCCTGGACGTTTGGGACGCGCGTGTTGATGATCGTCAACAGCGTCGTTGCGGGCATCATCGTCGCTCACTGGCTCGGTGCAGAAGGTGTCGGACAGTTAGCCGTCATCAACGTTACTATTGCCACGGTGGTCCAGGTAGGCAGCTTCGGTCTACCCTCATCAAACACCTACTTCATTGCACAGGACCAGGCGCGGTTTCGCGCCGCAGCCATCAATTCGCTGATCTTCGCCGCCGGCACCGGCGTCATTCTCGCCCTCGCGCTGAGCGCTATTGCCTCATCTCGTCCGGACTGGTTCGGTTTGAAATCGCCCGACTTGATCCACATCGCTGCCGTATCGATTCCCTCTCAACTGCTAACCTTAATCGGTCTAAACACCTTTCTGGCCGTCGGAAAGGTTCGACAGTTCAACCTCCTCGATCTCTTCGCGCAGTCGTTTGTACTGATCAATGTCGCCTTCGTGTCGCGCATCATCCGGGCAGATCTCGGGACACTCATATTCTGGAACACCACTACGAGTATCTTCGTCAGCATCGTCATAGCGCTGCTGCTCGTTACCTCCGCAAAGAACCTCGCTTACTCGAAATGGCGTGCTGATCTGGCACTGCTGCGGCGTATGATCGTTTACGGCTTGAAGTTTCACATCTCAATTCTGGCGGGCGCGATCATCATTCGCGCTGACCTGCTGGTCGTGAATCATTTTCGCGGGTCGGCCGAGGCGGGCGTTTACAGTGTTGCGTCACAGTTTGCCCTCCTGTTGATGCTGTTGCCCGGCGTGATCGCAACCTTGCTCTTCCCGCGCGTCACGTCTGAACAAGATGCGCGCGGCGAGACCACGTGCCAGGTCACGCGCTACACGACGTTCCTCATGTTGATCTGTTGTCTCGCGGCCGTGCCGTTTAGCTTGCTGCTGCCTGTGATTTATGGCGAGGCTTTTGGGGAGTCGACCGCGTTACTTTGGATCCTGCTTCCGGGTGTTTACCTGATCGGGCTGGAGTCGGTGCTGGTCCAACACTTCAACGCGCTCGGCCTGCCGCGAGCGATTCCGCTGTACTGGGTTGTCACGTTGATACTGAATCTCGTGCTCGTCTTCGCGCTCGTGCCACGCTACGGCGCGCAAGGCGCCGCGATCGCTTCGTCGATCAGCTACGCCGCGATCTTCGCGCTCGTCGCGCTTCACTTTCATACGAGCACCGGACGATCCTTTGCCGAGGTATTCGTGCTCGGGAGCCTGCGCGGATGAAAGTCGTGCTGCTCGCGCTCAGCGGCGACCTCGCTCGCTGGCAAGACAAACTTCTCGAGCTTTATCCCCACTGTTCCATCGAGCTGATCTCACGCGCCGGATTCGAAGCAGGCAGCCACATTAAACGACTCAAAGCGGTTCGCGCGCGGCGCCCGGACGTTCTCGCGATCGCGACTGAGCGACTACCGTGGCAACGCGGCCAGAATCTTTTTATGGTGTTCGGCGCACTCGCGGGCGCGCGCGAAGTGCTGATGCTGGACGCCCACGGCGAAATGATTCGCAGGTCGCGCTCGAACGTTTTGCTTGGCGCACCCGCGCGACTCAGTCGCGAGACGATAACGGGAGCCAGCGATATCGCCGTGTCGCGGCGTGAATTACAGCGACTCGAAGAAGTAACACTGCGATTTGCAGACGTGCCGCCGAAGGTCACGCCGCGATCGCCCGTGCGAGTGGTTTACCTTCGTGCGACACCCGGACCAGGCACACAGGCAGGCGGCGCCGCGAGTCACATCAAAGGCGTGGTTGAAGGACTCGAAGCCCTCGGCGTCGAAGTGCAGATCATCAGCAACGATCTGATTGCGAGCATGGACGCCTCGCGAGATCGATTCACGGTGATCCCGCCGGAACCCCGCGGCAATACGCGCGCGCTTTTCGATATTCACAACAACCTCGTTTTCACGCGTGGCGCGGTGCCGTTGATCGAGCAAGTCGATCCCGATTTCATTTATCAACGATACGCGCGGTTTAGTTGGGCCGGTGTGGTGGCTGCGAACCGCACGAAGCGGCCGCTGTTTCTCGAATACAACGGCTCGGAGGTCTGGGTCGGCCGGCACTGGGACCGCGTCGGCAGCCTCGATTTGCTGGAGCGATACGAGCGATTGAACCTTGACGCTGCGGCGCGTATTTTTGTGGTTTCGGATGTTGAGCGCCGGAACCTCGAGGGGCGTGGTGTGGCGGGCAAGAAGATTGTTGTCAATCCGAATGGTGTTGATGTGGAGCGCTTTCGGCCGGGTGTTGGTGGTGCGGAGGCGCGACGTGAATTGGGTATTCGAGATGATGAAGTCGTGGCAGGTTTTGTCGGAACGTTTGGACCATGGCACGGCGTTGAGAAGCTTGCTGAGGCGATCAAGTTGATTCCAGCGGGAAGATTTTTGCTGGTGGGAACTGGGAGCTTGCACGTTGAGGTTGAGAAGCTATTGGAGGCTGAGGTCGCAACGGGGCGCGTGATCTTTACGGGCGCGGTGGGCCACGATCGCGTGCCGGGCTTGCTGGATGCCTGCGACATACTCGTGGCGCCGCATGTGCCGCTCGCGGATGGCAGCGAGTTCTTTGGATCGCCGACGAAGCTGTTTGAGTACATGGCGATGGGCAAAGGGATTGTGGCGAGTCGATTGGGGCAGATTGGTGACGTGCTTGTTGATGGTGAGACGGCGTTGCTTGTTGAGCCGGGGAATGTTCGTGAGCTGAAAGACGCGCTCGTTAGGTTGATTGAAGATAAGGGGTTGCGGGAAGCATTGGGAGCTAAGGCGCGCGAGACGGCTGAAAGAGAACACACGTGGACACGCAATGCTCAGCGCGTCCTCGATGAATATAAGTCTTTAACAGGACCACCGTTTCCGGCGAAGAAGTAGACATAATTTGCCACAAAGAGAAACAAAAATCGCAGAATCCGAAAAAGCCTTTTGTGTTTTTGTGCCTTTTTGTGGCTAAAGACTTTGCGGATCAATCGAAAACAGCTCGCTATACTTTTTACGCTACTGCTAATCGCGATTAGCGTGCGCGTCCTCATGCTGAATTTCATGCGCGCGCATCTACACGATCCCGCGTGGTTTCAAGTTGGTTCGTACGCGAAGTTTGATCGGCAGGCACAAGCCATTCTCGACGGGAGTCAGAGACTCTTCTGGATCGACGATCCCACCCGCACTGACCTGGCCCAGTATCCGCCGGGGTTCCCTGCCCTCGTGGCGCTGATCTATAAAATCACAGGTGAACGTTCCGCCTATTCAGTGCAATTGGTACTGTGGTTTGCAGATCTCATCCTGTCATTTTTACTGATTGCGGGCATCGCGGCGACTGCGTTTGGGGCGCGGGCAGCGATCGCAAGCGCATTTCTTCTGGCGCTCTCCCCCTTGTTTGCAATGTATGCCGCGTATCCTTCAGCGGACGTGCCGGCAACGTGGTTTGTGCTCGGCGGCAACTGGTTGCTGCTGCTTGCGGCACAACGAAAGAGTGTGTGGCTAGCGCTGGCGGCGGGTGCCGCGCTCGGGATCGCGTGCTGGATACGTGTGAACCCGTTGTACTTGTGCGTGGGCTGGTCCATCGCAATGCTCGTGTTCGTGAAAGACGCGTGGTCCTTAAGATTAAAGCTGGCCGCCGCCGCGCTCGCTGGAACAGTGATCCTGATCGCGCCGATCGTCATACGCAATTACCTCGTCTTTCCCGACTTCACGCCAACTGGCGGCACGATCGGCGTAAACCTCTGGGAAGGACTTGGCGAGACGGAGCTCGGGCAGCAGCATGGTTTCATTCTCGGTGACGATAAAATGTTGGCGGTGGAGCGCGAGCGCATGGGCCGGCCAGGTGACATGCAGGTTGACATCCTGTGGCCTGACGGCATCCGCCGCGACCGCGAGCGCACGCGCGAATCGCTCGCGTTCATCAGGCAGCACCCGGTTTGGTATCTTGGCGTAATGGCGGGACGGATGTGGGGCATGCTGAAGGTCGCGGGCGATCCCGTGCCTTACACCGGCATTAGCGGCATCAACGTAACGAGCAGGAAGTGCTTGCCGGAACGTTGGCAGGGCACCGCGCCCGCGTTTGCGGTGAACGTGTTGGGAATGATTCAGAGCGTCGTGCGATATCTGTTTTTGCCTTTGGCGGCATTTGGGATCTACATCGCGATGCGCAAAGACTGGCGGCTCAGTTTTCTGATGCTGGTAACAGTCCTTTATTATCTCGTCCCGGGCACCGCCGCGCACACCGAGATCCGCTACGTCCTGCCAATGCACGGTTTACTGATCGCCTTCGCGTCCGTGAGTATCGTGCAGTTAATCCGTAAAATCCGTGGCTAAGGATTTATGAAGGAACACACGTACCCAATCATGTTCCGCATCGAGCAGTCGCACTGGTGGTACACCGGGCGGCGCAAGATCCTCGCGAACTTCGTCGCGGACATTTGCAGTCGTGTGACTGATCGTCGCCCGCGCATACTCGACGTTGGTTGCGGCACGGGCGCGAACCTGTTGATGCTTTCGCAGTATGGCGACGCGGAGGGCGTTGATATTTCAAACGATGCGCTGGCGTTCTGTCGCGAGCGTGGGTTGGACCAGGTGAAGCTCGGCGCGGGTGAACAGCTTCCATATGACGATGGCACGTTCGATCTCGTAACAGCATTCGACGTCGTCGAGCACATGGATGACGATCTCGCAGGTTTGCGTGAAATGCGACGCGTGTTGCGGCCCGGCGGGCGCGTGTTGTTGTTTGTGCCGGCGTTCATGTTTTTGTGGGGCGTGCAGGATGACGTCAGCAATCACCGGCGACGATATCGAATGCCGGAATTAACGCGTGTGCTGGAGCAGGCGGGGTTTGAGATCGAGCGGACGACGTACGCGAACATCACGTTCTTCTTACCGATATTGCTGGTGCGACAGTTGATGCGCGTCACGGGGATCAAAGCCGAGAGCGAAAACAACATCAACGTGCCGGCGTTGAATGGTTTGTTAGGGAGGCTTCTTGGTACGGAGAGTTGGATCTTGAAGCGGATGAATATTCCGTTTGGTGTTTCGGGCTTGTGTGTCGCGAGGAAGTCGTAAACCCGGAATTTGGCGCGCCTTCGAGTGAGAACGGGTAAATCATGAATACAAAATTCGCGAGTGCGACGGCGAGGACGAATGCAGCGAGTGTTCGCGATTTTGCTGTCCTGCCTTGCGCGGCTACAAGTACAAGGCCGAGAAGTAAGATTAAAGCGGGCATGTAGAAGAGTCTGTAGAAAGTGTTTTGCGGCAACCAGAAAAAGAGAAACACGACATACAGGAATGTCCATAACAGAGCCAGCAGAAGGACCGTCTTCTCCGGTTTTTCCCACCGCAATTCAGGGAATCTGCCCACGCGAACTGCCGTTCGCAGACTCCTCAACCAGCTCACAAGCACGAGAACAACTGTGCCCGCAAGCGCTGCGATCATTACGACGAGGAGCGGGTTCATGAGACCCTTAAGCAGGCTCAACCGTCCGCCGAAGAAGAGCCGCACGTGACCGCGCATTGAGTATCGGAGATTGGACCAGAGATTGAATCCCGTGTCGGCGTCGGGTGAGTACGAAGCAGTCCAACTCAACAGTCGCTGGGGATCGGAGCTCCCCGAGGCAAGGTAGAAGAGATAAGCGTAACTCGCGATGATCAGGACAGCGGCAACAGCAGAGAAGTAGGTTGTCCTGAAAGTTCTTTTCTTGATCGACAATTCACCATTCTGCAAGTAAAGACCCAACGCCAGAACCGGCCACATCAACACGGCGAGCTGGTGAAACGCCATACTGATAAAGAAGCTCACGGCCAGCAGCAGCGGCCTTGCTTTCTGCCCCGGTAGCACAAGATAGAAACTGACGAGCACGAAGAGTACGCTCGGAATGTAGGCGTCTGCGTCGGTGGAAAATTTCCACCACGTTGCGGAGAAGGCAAACAGCAACGTGAGACACACTGAGAGATACAACGAGCGCAACGTGTTGAGCAGGATTGAGAAAAAGATTCTTGCACACACGGCGCTGAGAAGACAGTTGAGGATCTGAAGCGCCGTCAACGCGCGGATTTCAGCGCCGAGTGAGCGCAGCATTTTATAGAAGATGTATCCAACGAAGTTGTAGATGAGATGATTGGGATGAACAAGTGACGGTTGCAGGCTGCTTACGTCTTCAATGGTTTTAGCGAATGTGATGCCGTCCCAGTAGTAAACGCGCGTTGGAAATAGGAGATAAATGAGGGCGATGGCGATAAATAGTAGCCACGGGGCAAGTCGATGGAGACTCATCGTCCACAGATTACACACATTCCACAGATTCCCTAAAACAATCTGCGTAATCTGTGGACGTATCCTGTAAAATCTCGTGAATCCTGTGCTGCGAAATCACTCGATAATCTGCTTTGGCGGTGAAGACTGGTGGTATCACCATCCACACTCAAAGGCCCACTTGATGCGCAAGTTCGCGCGCGCGGGCAACAAGGTCATCTTCGTCAACTCGATCTCGATGGGCCTGCCGTCGCTGGGCCATAAAGATCTGTTGCCGCGTATCAAGCGCAAGCTCGGCAGTTATTCCAAACTCGCTCGCCAAACAGATGAAGGTATCACCGTAGTGTCGCCCGCGAGTTTGCCGTTCTTCGGCACTGCGGCAGCGCGCTCGATCAATCGACGCTTGATAGGGGCGCAGATTAAACGTCTCGCGCGCAGTCGCGGGCTCACGAAGCCGGTACTCTGGATCGCTATTCCAACTGCCGCCGACATGATCGGTACGTTTGACGAGTCGGCGGTGGTCTATCAGGTGTCCGACAAGTATGATGCGAACACGATGGATCATGCGACAGATCCAGCGTTGATACGTAAGCTTCACGAGCGTGCGATCGATGCGGCTGATCTCGTGTTCTATTCGGGTCGAAAGCTCTTTACCGAGGCGACGCGCGGGTGTGAGCGCTCGCACTTGCTCGAACAGGGGGTTGATTACGATCACTGGCGTCGCGTCAGCGAGGGTAACCTCGTGGCGGCTCCGGCGATCGAGAGAATTCCGCGGCCGCGGTTAGGATACTTTGGCGCGGTCGAGCCGTGGCTGGTCGATCAGGAGTTGATCAAGCGCGCGTCGCGTGAGCGGCCTGAATGGCAGTGGGTGTTCATCGGAAACAAATCGCGCGGGATCGAGATCGAAGAGCTGCCCAACACGCATTTTCTGCCGCCTGTGCCGTATGCGGAGCTGCCGGCGTATGCCGCGGGATTCGACGTTTGTGTGTTGCCGTGGGAAACTGAGCAGTCTTTTACGAGCTACGGATCGGCGATCAAGGTGCGCGAGTATCTGGCGACGGGCAAGCCGGTGGTGATTTCGCCGTTGCCCGAGTACGAGCCGATGCGCGACGTGCTGCGGATCGCGCGCACGCGTGATGATTTCATCCGGCTGGTTGAGGAAGCGCTGCATGATAAAGATCCGGCGATGGCGGCGAACCGGCAGGCGGCGGTCGCTTCCGGCACGTGGGACGCACGCGCTGAATGGGTTAGTGGATTGATCGAAAACGTATTGAAGAATAGAACAAGTCAGGAAGAGGCGCTTGCGCCCGCTGTTGGTAGAGCGGGGGCAAGCCCCCCTTCCTGACTTGTTCTAAGTCGAGGTACAAACTCCAACGTAGAAGCACTATGAAGCAGGTTTTGCAAAACAGGAAGACTGGGCGGCCGTTTGTTGGTGAGGTGCCGGTGCCGGCGCTACAGAGAGGACGCGTGCTCGTGCGCACGGTGGCTTCGTTGATCAGCGCGGGTACTGAGCGCGCCGCGGTCGAGCTCGTCAGCAAAGGTCTGGTCCAGGAGGCGCGACAGCGACCCGATATCGTTAAAGCCGTGGTCGCGAAGGTGAAGAGTGAAGGGCTGCTCAACACGTTTGCATCAGTGCGCGACAAGATGGCCGCATCGCAGGCGCTCGGTTACAGTGCGGCGGGTATCGTCGCGGCAGTCGCTGCCGATGTGACGGAGTTTCAGATTGGCGACCACGTTGCGTGTGCTGGTGTCGGCTACGCTTCACATGCGGAAGTGTTGTCAGTGCCGAAGAACCTTTGTGTTCACTTGCCGGAGACGGTGAGCTTCGAGTCAGGAGCTTACGGCACGCTCGGCGCGATCGCGTTGCAGGGCGTGCGCCTCGCGGAGCCGACACTCGGTGAGTCCGTCGTGGTGATTGGTTTGGGCCTGGTGGGCCAGCTCACGGTGCAACTGCTGAAGGCAAATGGATGTCGCGTGTTCGGACTCGACTTGGACCAGTCGCGCGTGGCGCTCGCACTCGAGCTCGGCGCCGATAAAGCGGTGGTATCAAACGACGCAGCAGCAAAAGAAATTGAGACGTGGACGAAGGGACACGGCGCGGACGCGGTTTTGATCACTGCCGCCACTGATTCGAACCAGCCGATCGAGCTGGCCGCGCGAGTGTCGCGTTTAAAAGGACGCGTGATCGTTGTCGGCATGACCGGCATGGACATTCCGCGTGCACCGTTTTTCAGTCGTGAGCTCAAGCTGATCATCTCGATGTCGTATGGACCAGGGCGCTACGATCCGGAGTACGAAGAGCGAGGCCACGATTATCCGCTGTCTTACGTTCGCTGGACCGAGAAGCGAAACATCGAGAGCTTTCTCGAGCTCATTGCGGAGAAGCGTCTCAATGTGGAGCGCCTGACGACGCACCGGTTTCCGATTGTTGAAGCTGATCGTGCGTACCAGTTGATCTCGGGTGAGCTGAACGAGCCGAATCTCGGTGTCGTGCTCAACTACGATGCTGAAGCTGACGTGGTACGCAAGATATCGCTAGGGGCGAAATCAACGGGGCCGCAGCCGCGAAGGTCTGAGAAGTCGATCGTGCTGGGCGTGATCGGCGCGGGTGGTTACGTGCCGGCGATGTTACTGCCACACTTCAAGACCGAAGGTGTCGAGTTTCATTCGATCGCGACCGCTTCAGGTATTTCGGCGCACGATGTGGGGAACCGATTTGGATTTGCGTACGCGGTTTCGAGCGCGGAGGAAGTGCTGGACGATGCGAATGTGAATTTGGTTGTTGTCGGCACGCGGCATGACACGCATGCCGGGCTCGCGCGTGCGGCACTCGAGAGAAACAAGCATGTGTTTGTCGAGAAGCCACTCGCGCTCAACGATGAAGAGCTCGAGTCAGTGCTGGAGGTTGCCGCTAGTTCGTCAGGGAAATTGATGGTCGGCTTCAATCGTCGCTTCTCGCCACTCGCGCAACGCGCGCGCGCGTTTTTTCAGGGTCGCGACACGCCGCTCTCGATTCTTTATCGCGTGAACGCTGGTCGCATTCCGAAGGAGCACTGGACGCAGAATGCCGGGGAAGGTGGGGGCCGCATTGTTGGCGAGGTGTGCCACTTTATCGATCTGATGCAGTATCTGACTGGAGCGCCACCGGTTTATCTGTTCGCAGAGTCAATCAGTGCGAAGTCGAGCAAGATTGTTGACGCAGATTCGGTCTTCATCACTTTGCGATTCGCGGATGGATCGAATGGCAGCGTGGCTTACCTGGCCGAGGGCGATAAAGGACTGGCGAAGGAGCGCGTCGAGATATTTGGCGCGGGACGTGTTTTTGTGCTCGACGACTTTCGCCGCGCGACACTGTACAAAGATGGACGCGAAGAGCAGGTCGCGTTGAAGACACAGGACAAGGGCCAGCAGGAACAAGTGCGAGCCATTTGTGCGAGTGTCCTGCAGGGCGGAGCGGCGCTGATCGATTTGGACGATCTCGCCGCCACGAGCCGCGCCACCTTCCGCGTCCTCGACTCCCTCCGCGAACGCCACCCCTTCGACATTTAGCCACAAACAGGCACAAAGAATTCAGCCACAAAAAAAAGCACAAAATGAATACTTAATGAAAGGCGCTACGCACCAACAAGAACTAACTTTTGTGTTTTTTGTGCCTCTTTGTGGCTGAAAAAAATATGTGTGGGATCGCGGGACTCATTAGTTTAGAGCCGGAGAAGTTGATTGGGCCGATGCTCGCGAGTGTCGAGCATCGCGGGCGCGATGATTCGGGGACGTGGGTTTCCGAGCCGACCGACTCGTCTGGGCGCCGCGCGTGCCTGGGCCATCGACGGCTCGCGATTATCGACACCTCTCCTGCCGGGCACGAGCCGATGTTCTCGCACGACGGCCGCTACGCCCTCACGTTCAACGGTGAGATCTACAACTACCGCGAGCTGCGCGAACAACTGCGCTCGCTCGGTCATGAGTTTCGCTCAGACTGCGATGCCGAAGTCCTGCTCCAGGCAATCGCCGAATGGGGCTGGGACGCAGTCGGCCGACTCAACGGCATGTTTGCCTTCGCCGTTTGGGACAACAGAGATCGCACCTTGACCCTCGCCCGCGATCACGTCGGTATAAAGCCGCTCTACTACGCTTTCATCCCGGCTAAAAGCGATTCGCCTGCTGCATTTGTCTTCGCCTCCGAGATCAAAGCGATCCTCGCGAGCGGGTTGATCAAAGCCGAGCTCAATCCGGAAGCATTGCACCAGTTCCTGACGTTTCTCTGGTCGCCCGATCCGAACACCCTCTTTGCAAACATCAACACGGTTCCGCCAGGTCACCTGCTTCAATTTCATCACAATGAGATCAAACTCACGCAGTGGTGGGATGTCTCTTTTACGACGATCGAAGAAGGCAAGAACGAAGCGGCGTGGCGCGAGCGCGTGCTCGACACACTCGATCGCGTCGTGAAAATGGAGATGGTGGCAGATGTTCCGCTCGGCTCGTTCCTTTCCGGCGGCGTCGACTCCTCCGGCATTGTCGCGATGATGGAGCGACACAGCAACGGCCGTCCGATCAGCACGTACACGGCCGGCATCGAGAGCGAGGATCTGCGTTACGACATCATTCCCGACGACGTGCGCTGGGCGCGCCGCGTCAACGAGCAGCTACAAACTGACTATCACGAGATCATGTTGAAGCCCTCGGTCGCCGAGCTCCTGCCAAAGCTGGTCCATCACATGGAAGAGCCGCCGATCGACATGGCGATCCCGAGTTACCTGATCTCGAGCGCCGCACGCGAGACGCTCACGGTGATGCTTTCGGGCATGGGCGGCGACGAGGTGTTTGCCGGTTACCCGCGGCAGATGGCGATGAAGATCGCGTCGGCGTTCGATCCCGTGCCGAGTATGCTGCGACGGCCGCTTATGAAAACCTTCGCGGGCGCACTACCCGGCGGACGTCCAGGACGATTCACCGCGCCGCTTCGGAATGCGAAGAAGTTTGCACGCAGCGCTGCACTCGACTTTGAAGATCGTTACCTCGGCTACGGCACTTACTTCACTGACGACATGAAGCGCCGTCTTTACACGGATGAGTACCGCGCGCTGACGAGCGAATTCGATGCTTACGCCGCACACCGTGCTTACTTCGCGCGCGTCGCGAACGCCGATCCGCTCAACCGGCTTTTGTACGTCGATTTGAAAACGTTTCTGCCGTGCCTGAACCTGATGACGACTGACAAGACGTCGATGGCTGCGAATCTCGAGGTGCGGGTGCCGTTTCTGAATCGCGAGATGATCGAGATGGCGGCGCGCATGCCGCCGCGTTTGAAGCTGCGCGGGCTCAAGCGGAAATACGTGCTGAAGCGAGCGCTCGAAGGTGTTTTGCCGAAGGACGTGATCTGGCGGCGCAAAGCCGGCTTTGGGGCGCCGATCCGGTCGTGGCTCCGCGGGCCTTTGCGGCCGCTGATTTCAGACCTGCTGTCGGAGGAGACGGTGAGGCGCCGCGGGATCTTCCGGCCGGGAGAGGTGAAACGAGTTGTGGAGGCCAATTTTTCCGGCCGCGAAGACTATAACCTCCATGTTTTCCAGCTTTTAGGTCTTGAACTCTGGCACCGCGCCTTCATCGATTAATCCTCCGGCAAATATTGCAAAACATTGACAAACCAGTTCCGGCGGGCTAACCTGCTTGCGGCGAGCCACCCAGGCTCAGAAACTCGAGGACCCTCACGAGGCCTACGAAGTCCAGCTCACAGTATGATCACACCGCAGGAACTCGATCTAGTACCACCCATGGTGAACACGCCGGAACGCGCGAGGTGTGTCCTTCTGGTCGAAGACGATCCGGCGCTGCGAAGATATTTGGAAGTGGTGTTGCAGCGCGCGGGATATGCAGTGGTTTCCGCGGGTGATGGGCTGGAAGCGATGAAGTTTTTGTTGAGTGCGCGCGTCGATGTGATTGTTACTGACGCGTTGATGCCGAACCTCGATGGTTACGAGTTGTGCCGCTTTGTGAGGAACAGCCAACACCTGGCCCACCTGCCGATCATCCTGCTCAGCGCGCTCGATCCTAAGAACACAACCGACGAATCCGAGCAGGTCAACGCGTTTCTCGCAAAACCCGTGTCAGCCGAAGAGCTGCTTAATTGCATCTCCGTTTTTGCCACAGATTCACACGGATAGACTACGGATTTAGGTCCGATTGATTAGGTTCTCCAGGGGGGAATAGGGAATCCCTTGCGCGGAGGCGACGGCTTCGTAGGTGCAGTGGCCCGCGTAGGTGTTGACGCCCTCTTTCAAACCGGGATCGTTGGCGATTGCTTCGAAGAAACCTTTGTTGGCTAGTTTCAGGGCATAAGGCAGGGTCGCGTTAGTTAGCGCGAACGTCGAAGTGCGTGGCACGGCGCCAGGCATGTTCGCGACGCAGTAGTGCAGCACGCCTTCAACATAGTATGTTGGGTTCGAGTGCGTTGTTGGATGCGTCGTCTCGATGCAGCCGCCCTGATCGACAGCGACGTCGACAATCACCGCGCCGTTCGGAACGTCCTTGAGCATCCCGCGGGTGATGAGCTTCGGTGCGGCAGCGCCAGGCACGAGCACGGCGCCGACGATCAAATCGGCCTCCGAGATCGCGTCGTGGATCATGTAAGCACTCGACGCGAGCGTGGAGATCTTCGAAAGGAAAATGTCGTCGAGCTCGCGCAATCGATCGAGATTGTTATCGATGATCGTGACGTGCGCGCCCATGCCGACCGCGATCTTCGCCGCGTTTGTACCGACCACGCCACCACCAATGATCACGACGCGCGCCGCAGGCACACCCGGAACGCCGCCCAGCAAAATTCCGCGCCCGCCACTCATCTTCTCGAGATAGTGTGCGCCCACCTGGATCGCCATGCGCCCCGCGACTTCCGACATCGGCGTCAACAACGGCAAGGTGCCGCGACGATCTGTAATCGTTTCGTAGGCAATGCCAGTGACTTTGCGTTTGAGCAGCTCCTGCGTCAGCGCGTGGTCCGGTGCGAGATGCAGGTACGTGAAGAGCAACTGGCCTTCGCGCATGCGTGGATATTCCGGCGCAATCGGCTCTTTCACTTTAACGATCATGTCGGCGGTGGCCCAAACCTCGTCGGCGGAGCCGATCATCGTCGCCCCGGCGCGTTCGTAGAGTGTGTCTTCAAAGCCGGAGCCAGCGCCGGCGTTCGTTTCAACCCTGATGTCATGACCGGCATCTTTGAGCGCGCGCACCCCGGCGGGAGTCAGTCCGACTCGATATTCGTTGTCTTTAATCTCTTTGGGCAGGCCAACAATCACAATTTTTTCTCCGGGGTAGGTAACTGAGATGCTTATGAAAAACTATTGCGGCGACTCGACCTGGTCGATCTGGGCGCGTTGCAGCTTGCCGCTGAAGTCGACATAGATCGACTTCCACTCCGAAAAGATATCCAGCACCTGAGTTCCTGCTTCACGATGACCGTTGCCAGTCGCCTTGGTGCCGCCAAACGGCAGGTGCACTTCCGCGCCAATCGTCGAAGCATTCACGTAGAAGATACCGGTGTACATTTCATTCATTGCTTTGAACGCGCGATTGACGTTTTGGGTGTAAATCGCGGCGGAGAGCCCGTATCGAACACCGTTCGCGATCTGCACGGCGTCTTCAAGCGAGTTTGTTGGAATCACGGTCGTCACTGGTCCAAAGATCTCTTCCTGCGCGATTCGCATGTCCGGCGCAGCATCAGTGAAGACTGTCGGCTCGATGAAGTGACCGTTTGCGTAGTCGCCTTTCGAGAGCCGGCGGCCGCCGCAGGCGAGCGTGGCGCCATCGTCGTTACGTCCGATGCGGATGTAACTCATGATCTTCTCGACCGCGTCGTTGTTGATGACTGGACCAACGTCGGTCTTCGGATCCGCGCCGTTCCCGACGCGCAGTGATTTCGCATTCTCAACCAGCTTTGCAACGAACTGTTTGTAGACTTTCTTGTGGACGATCAATCGCGACGATGCGGTACAACGTTGCCCTGACGTACCAAAGGCGCCCCAAATGGCGCCTTCAACAGCTAAATCGATATCAGCGTCGTCCATCACGATGATGGCGTTCTTGCCGCCCATCTCGAGCGAACAGATCGCATTTCGCTCCGCACAGGCAGACGCGACGATGCGACCCGTTTCAGTCGAGCCGGTGAACGAGATCAGCCGCAGCGCGGGATGATTGGTCATCGCGGCGCCGACAGTCTCGCCGTAACCGGTGACGAGATTTACAACACCCGGAGGAATTCCAGCCTCTTCACATGCTTTTACGAGGTTGTAAGTCGAGAGCGGCGTGTCCTCGGCAGGTTTGAGCACGACGGTGTTGCCGCAGATCAATGCCGGGATGAGTTTCCACGACGGAATAGCCATCGGAAAATTCCACGGCGTGATTAGACCGCAAAGACCAACGGGCTGGCGCACGCACATCGCAAACTTGTCGCGCATCTCAGCGGGTGTGGTGAATCCGTGCAGGCGACGGCCTTCGCCCGCGGTGTAATAAGTGCAGTCGATAGCTTCCTGAACGTCGCCACCGGCTTCTTTCAAAACCTTACCCATCTCGCGCGTCATGTCGGCGGTGTACTGTTCCTTATCGCGGATCAGTATCTCGCCGAGACGAAACAGGATTTCAGCGCGTTTGGGTGCGGGAGTGTTGCGCCAGCGATCGAAAGCGCCCTGCGCGGCATTGACCGCTGCGTTTACGTCGTCGCTGGTCGAGAGCGGAAAGCGGCCGACGATATCGCGCGTGTCAGCAGGATTGATGTTTTCAAACATCTCGCCCGACTGGCTGTCGACCCACTCACCGTTGATGAAGTTCTGATAAGTTTTGACGGCGGCGCGCGCTGCGTTACGCGCCGCCAGTTTCCCGCTGGTTTTGGAGATTGCTTTTTTTGCCTGAGCCATAAAAATCTATTGATACGTAAACTGGATGATGAACGGTATCTGTCTATCACCCTTCACATCTTTCTGAATTCTGATTACGTTGAGCACGATCGGATCGCCCGCCTTGAGTCCACTCAACACTCTTTGGAAATCGCCGAGCGAAGTCACCGGAACACGATTGATGCGATTGATAATGTCGCCTTCGACCAGCATCGGTTGCCCGGACGCATTGCGAAGCTCCGCGATCAGACCATTCGGATCGATATCCTTCACGTAAAGACCCTGCACGCCAGTCAGGTGACGGTCGGCGAGCAGTTGCGGTGTTAACTCTGCGAGCGTGATGCCGAGATGCAGCGAGTTACCACGCGGATCGTTGTTCTTCGGAGCGGTGCTCGTTGGTCCAACCCATTCGCGCGTGCTCGAGGAAGGCCGCTCGCTCAACGCAACACTCACGGTCTTCTTGTCGAACTTGCCGTTGACATCTCTTAAGAACGCGAGCGTCACTTGCTGACCCACCGGCGTGCTCGCCACGCGTTGAATCAGATCCTGTGCGCTGAGAACGGGCGCGTTTTCGAAATCGACGATGACGTCGTTTGGCTGGAGACCCGCCTTCGCAGCCGGCGTCGGCTTGCCGTTTTCTTCCTCGGTTACGGAAGTAACAATCGCGCCCTTTGCCTCAGTCATGCCATAAACTTTTGCATACTCATCATGCACGGATTCCAGCGTGATGCCGAGGTAGCCGCGTTTCACTTTGCCTTGCGCGATCAGTTGTTTATAGACGAACGCCGTTTCGTTGGCGGGCAGCGCGAAGCCGATGCCATTGTAGTCGCCGGTGGAAGTCGCGATTTGCGAGTTCATGCCGATCACTTCGCCGCGCATGTTGACGAGTGGTCCACCACTGTTGCCGCGATTGATGGCGGCGTCAGTTTGCAGAAAACGTTGGAAGACGTTGAAGTACGGTGTCTCGCGTTCCTTCTTCGAGATGATTCCGGCGGTGACGGTTTGGTCCAGGCCGAACGGCGAACCCATCGCGAGCACCCAGTCGCCGACTTGCGCCGCGTTGGAATCGCCGAGTGTCACGGTTGGAAGATCCTTCGGTGCGTCGATCTTGATCACGGCGACGTCGGTCTCCGGATCCACGCCGACAACAGTGCCGCGATATTTCTCACCTGACTGTAAACCGACGGTGATTCGCGCCGCGTCTTCGATAACGTGATGGTTTGTCAGGATGTAGCCCTTCGGATTGACAATGAAGCCGCTGCCGACGCCGCGCGTTGGTCGTCTTTGACGGCGGAACATGTCGAGCAAGGGATTGTTGGGCACCTGATCTTCCTTGTCTTCGTCTTTTTCGCTGACCTCCGGCTGCGGCTGGGTGGTTTCGATATTAACGACAGCAGGCTCAACGCGCCTCGCGATCTCTGCGAACGAGGCGGAGAGCGCTTCGGGCGCACGAGCAATCTGCATGTCGGGCTGCGCGATTGCGGGACGGCCGGACAACATCGCGCCGATGCCGATTCCGGCCACTAAACAGGCAACAGCGAGCGCCGCGATCCAGACGCGGAGTTTTCGGAGGATGGTTCGCTCTTGCTCAGTTGTGCTGCTCTTGGAAAAATCAAACATATTTCACCACCTTCGGGAAAAATCGAGGCCCAGCGAAAGGGCTAGAGTATAGCGAAAGGGTTTTGTATTTGCTACGGCCGCGGGTTTCGACCGACGCTCCGAGGAAGATCAAGCCAGTTGAAAAAGAACAAGTCGGGAAGAGGGGCTTGCCCCCGCCCGTAATTCCGGGAGCAGCGGGGCCAACCCCCTCTTCCCGACTTGTTCTTTGTTGCCGCGCTTGATCAGGGACGTAAGAGGACTTTGAGGACGCCTTTGGTTGAAGCGCGGCGCATGGCGTGGACGCCTTTTGACAGTGAATATTCCTCGCTGATGAGACTTTCAACGTCAATCGCTTTCTTCTTCAACAGATCGAGCGCCGGTTGGAATCGCCCACAACGCGAGCCGACGATCGAAATCTCATCAACCACGATCGGCGCCGCATCGAGTTCCGTTTTTCCATGAAACGTCGACTTCAGTACGAGCTGACCACGCGGCCGCAGCAGCTCGAGCGCGAGACCGAAGCCTGACGCTGAACCTGATGCCTCGACCACGACGTTAAACTCGCGCTTCCGTTTGGCTGCGAGCTTCGGACGCGTTGTTTCGATCCCGCGTCGTTCAACGATCCGGAGTTTTTCCGTGTGCTTGCCGATCAGGAGCACGGACGTTCCCCTCAACGCGATCACTTGCGCACACAGCAGCCCGAGTTTGCCGTCACCGATAACGGCAACTCGATCCTCGCTGGTAATTGTCACGCGTTCGAGAACCCCACACGCCGCCGCGAGTGGCTCGGTGAAGACAGCATGCTCGTCCGGAACATTGTCCGGCACCGGCAGAAGATTGATCACGGGCAACTGGAGAAACTCAGCGTGCGCGCCATCACGACCATGAATACCGAGCACCGTTCGTGCCGTGCAGTGTCTTGAATCGCCTGCGCGACAGAGATTGCACTTCCCGCATCCAGCATTGATCTCACCGACAACACGTTGGCCACTCTCTTCAACAACACCGACAAACTCGTGCCCAATCGTCCCATTGAAGCCCGCATACCCACGCGCAATCTCGAGATCCGTATTACAGATCCCGGATAAGACAACACGCACGAGCGTCTCATCAGCGCGCTCCGGCTTCTCTACCTCTTTAACTGATAGCTGTTTTTTCGCGACGCGCAGCGCAAGCATAGATCCGCGTTTTCAATCCGCGTTTATCCGTGGCTAAAAGGTCTTACTTCTCGTGTACGCATTCTGCGGCGTGAGCTCGATAACCTGCCGCGACCCAATAACTGTGACCGGCAGCCGCCACTCGAGCTGCTCGTCACCCGAGAGCGTCGCGTGCAACCACCAATTCCCCGGCGGCAGCGACACCGATCCATTACCCTGCTTATCGAGCCGCGCATTAACCGGCGAACGACCCTTCATTCGCTCCTTCAAAAAATCTTCAAACCGCTTACCTTTCGGCGGCTCCGTGAAGAACTCGTGTCGCACGGCGATGATGTCAACCGGATAAAGACTCACTGCCACGTCCAGAGATGGTCCAACGCTGTCGGGCGTCTGCCGGATCACGATCTGCAACGTCGTCGGCTGATTGAGCTCGGTTTTAGCGCCGCTCGCGGGCAGTTGTCGATAAATCCACCAGCCGGCGCCGACGAGCAGCAGCACCAACACCCCCTGCAACAGCACGATGATCAGGCTGCGCACCGTGCCGAAGCGCTTCAAACCAGAGATGTACGAACTAGATCTCACTGTGCTTTGAAACCACGAACAAAACTTACGAGCGAATTGACTTCTTTTTCGTTGAGCTTGTCGGAGAACGCGGGCATGTTGCCGCGCTGGTTGCGGCCGTTCATGATCGAATTGAAGATACGCTCGTCACTAACGTCGGCTTGCCACTGCGCGTCACTCAGGTCGCGCGCGTGGCTGAATTTTCCCTTCGAAGTCTTGGCTTTACCGTCATTACCATGGCACGAGACGCAGTAGCGGCGATACATCTGCGACGCCGTGCGCGCGTTATCGCCCCGCGATTCATGCGCAAATCCTGCGAGACAAACCATGACCACGAGGGCTGAAACGTAGATTCGCATGCGCGCCATGATAACCATCAATAGACAAAGAAATAAAGTAAACGACTGGATCACTGACGAGTTCAGAGTTCAAGCTTTAGCTTGCGTGTGCCCCAGCAGCAGCCTAAAGGCTGAACTCTAAACTAAAAAACCAAATTCTAACTTACTGATTTGTTGTTTCGATCTGTCCCTTTGGTTATGATTGCGACTGTAATCCCCGAGCCAGCAAACCAGGACAACCCAATTGACTGAAATCGAGATCACAAAGCTGCGTGAAGAGTGTGGCGTGTTCGGAATTTACGGGCACCCGGATGCTTCACGATTGACCTATCTCGGCCTTTACGCGCTTCAGCATCGCGGCCAGGAATCGTGCGGTATCGTCGCTTCGGATGGCAGCGAGCTGCGATTCGAGCGCGCGATGGGACACGTCTCGGAAGCATTCAACCAGGAGCATCTCGATCGACTGCGAGGCGCGAGCGCGATTGGCCACGTGCGCTACTCAACCTCAGGCGAAGTCTCGATACTCGAGGCGCAACCATTCTGCGTCACCTGCCAGCACGGTCAGATCGCAGTTTGTCACAACGGCAATCTCCCATTCGCGCGCGAAGAACGCCTGCGGCTCGAACGCGAAGGCGCGATCTTCTCGTCAACTTCAGACACGGAAGTGGTGCTGCATGGCGTGGCGCGTTCGCGACTGCCGGTGCGTGAAGCGATTCCGCAGGTTTTAACCGGAACTGAAGGCGCCTTCTCGATGCTCTTTTTGACGGCGACAGAATTGATCGCGATACGCGACAGTCGCGGCTTTCGACCTCTGGCGCTGGGAAGGCTCGGCGAGGCGTGGGTGCTTGCGTCTGAAACGTGCGCGTTCGATCTGATCGACGCGCAGTACATTCGCGACGTTGAGCCCGGCGAGATGATCGTGATCGATCAGGATGGTTTGCGATCGTCAAACGCTTTGCCGCCGCAGCGACACGCGATGTGTTTGTTCGAACACGTTTATTTCGCGCGTCCTGATTCGTTGATCTACGGACGATCGATCAATGAGTCGCGACACAAGATGGGCCGCAGGCTCGCAGTCGAACAGCCTGCGGATGCAGACATCGTTGTGCCGGTGCCTGACTCGGGCGTGGCGGCGTCGATTGGATACGCGGCGGAAAGTGGACTCAGTTTTCGTTTTGGGCTCGTGCGCAATCACTACGTTGGCCGCACCTTCATCGAGCCGCGACAATCGATTCGCTCGTTTGGCGTGCGCATCAAACTGAACCCGGTGCGCGATCTGATCAACGGCAAGCGCGTCGTTTTGATCGACGATTCGATCGTGCGTGGTACGACGTCAAAGAAAATTGTGCGGATGGTGCGCGAGGCGGGCGCGAAAGAGATTCACGTGCGCATTAGTTGTCCGCCGACGATCAGTCCCTGTTATTACGGCGTGGACACGCCGAACAAGTCTGAGTTGATCGCGGCGAACATGAGTGTCGAGGAAATACGAGAGTTTATTGAAGCTGATTCGCTGGGTTATCTATCGCTCGAGGGCATGATCGCGGCGACGGGGCTGAGTCCGGATTCGTCGTGTGTGGCTTGTTGGAATGGTAAATATCCGACACGCATCACGCGTGAGGCGGAGACGTATCACGAACGCGAAGTTGAGACGGTGGCGGCTGAGAGCTGAATATGTTCGTGAAATTTGGATTATTAATATTGATCAGCGTCGCTTTATCGACGGCGCTGGCGCCGCAATCGAGCGACCGTCCGGTTGAAGTCATCCAGGTTCTCGAGCTGCCTCTGAACGTTCACGAAGCATCTCTAACCAAAAACGAGCGAGGTTTCTATTTCGCGAAACTCTCCCTCGCAAACAACTCCGATCTCAAGATAATCGGCCTCCGCTACTCACTCGCGTCGATCGACTCGCGAAATCAAGTGCAACCGATCGTGAACAGAACCGAAGGCTTTTCGATACCTGCCTACGGCATAAAGACTCTGACATTCAAAAGCCCGATCAAGCTGGGGCAAAAAGACGGCGAGCGACTTGTGTTGATGCTCGAGCAAGTCATCTCCCGCGAGTCGATCTGGGAAGTCGTGAAAGCCAAGGACGCGCTCGAAGCTTACGGGCGCGGGGATTATTCAGTCGTGCCGGCCGTGCTGCGCGTGGCGAATCAGGTCGATGCACCTCCGGGACCACCCGGTCGCATCTATTTCAGAAGAAAAAACTAAGACGAGGATTACTGATTGGGACGAGCTAGACGAGGCTGTGGTTGTGCGATTGCAGTTCTCCTCGCGGTTTTTCTGGCGGGC
>DATHTI010000098.1:0-3299 GCA_035463335.1 Pyrinomonadaceae bacterium
AGCTCGGCCAGGACGCCACCGGTGGCAACGTAATCGCGAATGTGCACCTGGTCAAACTTCGCGATGCTTTCGAATTGCCCGATCGTCTCCTGACACGGCGTGAAGATTTCGGGATGGGTGTCGTCGTGATTGAGATTGACGATCGTTTGCGGCAACAACGGTATAAGTTGTCGCAGGATCTCGCCCTGCACGGGAGTGAAATCGAAGAAGCCGTCGATTATTAATAGCTGCACGTTCGCGAGCCACGGCGCTTTCACCCAGTGGCCATCGATCATGCCGCGCAATATCCAGAGCGCGCGAAGCTGCTCGGCGTCTTCTTCCGTGAACAGGCTTCGATTGAGAAGCTCGGTATACGTTGAATAGATGAGCGAGACTTCCCTGTCGAAGTCGAGCTGCGTGATGCCGCGCGTCGTGCCATTTCCTTTTTCGAGATCTTTCGCGCGGGCATTGAGGATGTCGGCGAGCTCTGCTGGCGTTCGCGCGGCACGTTGGATCTCGCCGAGTAGAGTCGAGATGCTGTTGACGCAGCCTTCGCGGGTGGCGAGTGGTGCGAAAGCTTTAAGCTGGTTGTTAGCGAGCAGTTGCAGCAGCAGTTGCGAAATCAGGCTGCGCTTGAGCGGCAGCTCGTCGCGATCGATCGGAATGCGTGGCGGCAGGTTGTGGCCGTCTTCGTCAACGGCGGAATAGAGCACGCGACGCACGAGACCGCGAAATAAGTAGACCGGAAGCTCGCCCCAAACGCCGCGCGTGCGCTGGCCGTCGAGCAGTTGTTGTGTGACTCGTTCGAGGAGCGGATACGAGGCCGCGAGATAGATGAAGGCGTCGCTCTGGTTGTTGGCTAGGAATTTAGCGCAGCGCTCAATGAGTAGCGCGCGGTTGTCGTTGAGCAGCGGGCCTAACCAGATCTCGTTCACAAAACCTTATCCACAGATTGCACAGATGACACAGATTTTCTTCCTGATCTGTGAAATCTGTGTAATCTGTGGTCCTATCTTTGTGCCTTGGCCGTCTTGGCCTTCAGCAGGGGCATGTCCTCTTCGGGGAACAGTCCGCCATCGTCTCGGGTCAGCGATCGGGCGGCCTTGTCGACTGGCTCGAGTATTTCGATTTCTTCACCGGCGATTGCGCCGCGCTCTTTGAAGCGCCGCGCCGTTACGAGCACGCGCGATTCGAGTGAGCGCACGCCTTTGTTGTAGGCGTCGAGTGCGCGGTCGAGGTTTCTGCCGATGTCGTCGAAGTGATTTGTAAACACGCGCAGGCGATCGTAAAGCGTCTTCGCCAGGTTACTCACTTCCTGCGCGTTGTCGGCCATCTGTTCCTGCCGCCAACCGTACGACACAGCTTTCAGCAATGCAATCAACGTCGTCGGCGTCGCGATGATCACGCCCTGGCTGACGCCGTCTTCGATCAGCTTCGGATCATTTTCGAGCGCCGCACTGTAGAACGTTTCGCCAGGAAGAAACAAGAGGACAAACTCGGGCGTCGGCTGCACCGTTTCCCAGTAAGACTTGCGACTCAGCGACTGAATGTGAGTTCTGACAAGCCGTGCGTGATCTTTTAGACGGCTCGCGCGAACTTCCTCGTCCGTCGTCGAGATCGATTCGTAGAAAGCATCGAACGGAACTTTTGAATCGACTACGATCGTGCGATTGCCCGGCAGCTTCACGATCAGATCGGGACGAATGCGGCTTTCTTCTGTTGCGACTGTTTCCTGTTCGACGAAGTCGCAGTACTGCAGCATGCCCGCCAGCTCGACCACGCGTCGCAACTGGATCTCGCCCCAGCGGCCGCGCACGTGCGGGATGCGCAATGCTTTGACGAGGTTTCCTGTTTCTGACTGGAGTTGCAGGTGCGACTGCGCCAGCGTTTTCACCTGCTCGCGCAACTCCGAATACGCGCCAACGCGGCTCTTCTCGAGCTCGCCGATCTTGCCGTCAACTTTTTCGAGTGATTCTTTCAGCGGCTTGATCAAGTCGCCGATCGCATTCTGGCGTCGCTCGAGCTCGCCTTTCGCGTTTTGATGAAACGCTTCGAGGTTTTGCTTTGCGAGATCCAGAAACGACTGGTTGTTACTGCGGAGCGCGTCGGCTGAAAGCGCTTTGAATGCGTCGGCGAGCTTGCTTTCAGCGGTGTTGATAAGCGTGAGCTTCTCGTGGTTGGCCTTTCGCTCTTCTTCGAGACGCGTTTGCAGCACGGCGCGCTCTGTTTCACCGTACGTGCGGCCACGCTCAAATTCGTACTTCAGTTTTGTCCGTGTAATCAACCAAACGGAAAAAGCGCCGATACTGAGGCCAAGCGCCAGCATCGACACGGGGAAGACGATTTCCATGGAGACGCATTCTACACGGAACTAGCCACAAAAAACACAAGATATGTGATTTAAATCTGAGACGCTTACTAAATGTAGTCTCTTCATCCACAGATTACACAGATGGTTTTCTGTGAAATCTGCGCAATCTGTGGATGGCTATCTGCCGAAGCTATTGACCATGCGCTCGTAGATCTTGCGTGTCACGCGTACGTCGTTGAGGTTGTACTCGCGGATGAGATCGAGCCGGCCCGCCTGGTAAAGATCAAACACCTTGCTACCTTCCACGTCCGCAGTCTTGCTCGACTCGATCCCGAGTGCCCACGCAATATCGTCGAGACTGACGTGCCGCTTCGCGCCCAGCCACCAGCGATGCATCGTGTCGAAAACACCACGCACGTTGTACTCACCGAGATTCACAAACGGCCGTGCCTTGAGCGAGTGTGCCAGGCAGCGCTGGAAGATAAACGGCAGATCGAAACCGATGATGTTGTGTCCGACGAGCTCGTCACAATCCGGATCGAAGTCCTTCATCATCGCGAGGAAATCTTGCAGCGCTTTCTTCTCGTCTTCTTCGTAACCGTACTTGTCGATACCAAACACGTGCTCGCTGGCTTCAGGACCGAGATCCGGAAACTCCAAACCCGGGATCGCTCCCACGTGCAGTGCGATCGAGAGCACGCGACCCGACGTGGCGCTCAACGCGCCGAGGGCGTAACAACGCTCTTCTTCCGCCGCGATGTCTTCAAGGTAGCGTTGTTGTTGCTCGAGGCGCATGTTGCCGAGTCGTATCGAGCGCTCGAGTTGTGGTCCAACTCGTTCGCGGAAGTCAGGAAGCGTGAGTGTTTCAATGTCGAGCGTGTAGGCGCGTGGGAGCTGCGGCTCGGCCTTCTGGTGTTCGCGATATTGCTCGAGCGTGATGGGACGATATTCGGCGACGACGAACTGCGAGCGATCCTGAAACGTTTCGAGTTTGCCGGTGATGCCCCAG
>DATHTI010000099.1:0-4295 GCA_035463335.1 Pyrinomonadaceae bacterium
CGAGATGCTGGGCAGCGCAGTCATGTCTGAGATCTTTTACCGGCAGGGAATCCCCACCGAGCGCTGCCTCACCGTGATCGGGTTTGCTGACACGAGCGCGATCGGCGTCAGGACCGCCCCGAATCTCATCCGACCGGCGCACATGTTTCGCTATCTCAAGCAGGGCCGTCATGAAGAGCTGAAAGCCTCAGTCGATTACTTCATCGATCGCGAAGTCGAGAATGGGTTCTGGGAAATTCCCACCGATCCGAAGGAGCGCTACACGAAAGCCCTCGACTACTTCGCGCGCTCGTACGCAAAACTCGCGGCCATCCTCGAAGAGGAATACATCTTCAACTGGCTCTCGTGGGACGGCGACAACATGCTCGCGAGCGGCGCCATTCTCGACTACGGCTCGATTCGCCAGTTTGCGGCGAAGCACGACAAGTATCGCTACAACGACGTGGATCGTTATTCCGCGTCGCTGGCGGAGCAACGCGGCTGGGCCAGATCGCTGGTCCAGGTCTTCGCACAAGCCATGGCCTTCATCCAGTCAGGCGAGAAGGAGAGCCTGGACAATTTCAAGAATGCTGACTGCCTGCGCGTCTTTGACGAGGCTTTCGAAAACGAAAGAGATCAGCGCCTGCTCTGGCGGATTGGTTTCACTCCGGAACAGATAACATACCTGATGAATAATGCGCGCAAAGAGATCAGGGATCTCGATCGCAGCCTGCGCTACTTCGAAGATCGCAAAGTGAAGAAGGGAATTGAAAAACTACCGGACGGCTTCACGCACAGCCCCGTTTTCCTGATCCGCAACCTGCTGCGACTATTGCCAGCTTACTACGTGGCCCAGACGATCAGTCGTGCAGACGACAAGAGCGCGTACATGCCTGACGACATTTTCTGCCGTATCATGGCGGCGTCGTACGTCGGCAAACGCGACTTGAAACCAACGACCTCGACGACGGCGCACGTGCAGGGTTTTCAGGAATGTTACCTGCGCCTCGTCGCGGCGCTCGGTGGTCCATTCGACATGATTTTGAAGACGTTGCAGGAACGCTCGGCAGTGATCAATCACCGTCATCGCATCACGGGCGACGCGGTCACGTGGATCATCGAAGAAGTCATTGCTATGAGAAACAAGATTAGAATTGACGGTCTACAGGAAGCGCTCGAAGCCTTCATCGACTCACAAGTCCTAATCCCGGGCAAATGGCAACCTGTCCCTCTCGACCAGCTCAAATCGAACAGCCTCAAATCGCGTCTGCTGCAAAAGATCCACGAGAACCTCGAAATCTACAAAGAATCGATCTAAACGAATGAACAACTGGGCTGAAGCGCGCGCGAAGTTTCCCGTCACGAGCAAGAGTGTCTATCTGAATACGGCGGCGGCTGGGCCACTCGCGGAGTCCACCGCGAAGGCTGGTCAGTTTTATTACGAGCAGATGATGAATGATGGCGACGTTCACTGGGACGCGTGGCTCGCGCGCTGCGAGGAGGTGCGCCGGCAGGTGGCCGCGTTCATCAATGCTGAGCCGGAGGAGATCGGGTTCAATACAAACACGTCGAGCGGAATGAACCTGATTGTCGATGCGCTCGAAAAGCATGGTGAGGTGATTTCGTGTGATTTGGAGTTTCCGGTGACGACGATTCCGTGGATGCATCGACGCGTGCCGGTGCATTTCGTGAAGCCGGTTGATGGTGTAGTCCATGCGGAAGACGTGCGCCGG
Organism: Pyrinomonadaceae bacterium; assembly: GCA_035463335.1. Classification (GTDB taxonomy): domain Bacteria; phylum Acidobacteriota; class Blastocatellia; order Pyrinomonadales; family Pyrinomonadaceae; genus PSRF01. The sequence goes on from DATHTI010000099.1 coordinate 1,713, forward strand.
GCGATGAACACGCGCAGCGGGATCATCTCGATGAGTTATGTTCAGTTTTCAAATGGCTTTCGCAGCGATCTCGACGAGCTCGCGAGTATCAAGGGCAATCACGCGCTCGTGGTTAACGCGAGCCAGGCGGCTGGCGCGTTCGAGATCGATGTGAAGCGGATGAAGATCGATGCATTGTGCTCGACCGGGCACAAGTGGATGCGGTCAGGATACGGATCGGGATTCGTTTACATCAGCAAGGAGATTCAGGCTGCGTCGCGCCAAAGGACCATCGGCTGGCTGAGTGTTCAGGATCCGTATGGAATGAGGAATGACGAGGTGCATTTGCGGCACGATGTGGCGTCGCGTGCTGAGATCGGGTGTCTGCATTTTGCGGGTGTGTTTGCGTTGGGAGCGTCGATCGAGATGATGCAGTCGATCGGGATCGAGAACATTCAGACACGCGCACTCGAGTTGAACCGGAGATTGACGTCGCGACTTGATGAGAGTGGCTGGAAAGTTCTATCGCCGCTTGGAGAAGAGAAATTTCGATCGGCAGAGACACTCGTCGCCGCAGAAAACCCTGCACAGGTCGTCAGCCACCTGGCCCAACAGAACATCCTCGTAACTGAAAAGCCTCAGGGCTTTCGCGTCTCCACCGACTTCTTCAACAACGAAGAAGACATCGAACAACTAATCCGTAACCTATCTGTGTAATCTGTGGCTAGCTTTCTTTCCTTTTTTCGCAGACGTGGCGGTAGAATTCGAGTCACTGAAATTCTTATGCGCGAGGGCGACGAACTTCTGCATGATGGGTGAATCGTAGCCGTTACTCAGTTGCGCGATCCCGAGCTCCCAGTTAATCTGCGCGCCTTCGATCCACCAGCGTATCAATCGTCCCTTTTCAACTTCATCCTTCACAGACTGTAACGGCACGATCCCCACACCCATATCTTCTTCGACCATCCGCTTGATCGCCTGCTGCCGGCTGAGCTCCATCGCTACATGCAGCGACACGCCAGCCTGCGCAAAGAACTGATCGATCAACCGGCGCGTGTTGCCGCCACGCTCGCCAAGTATCAAACGCTCGCCCGCAAGCGTGTAAGCGCTGATCGTTCGTTGCTTCGCGAGCTTGTGCCGCGGCGAGGCGATCGCCACGAGCTGATCCTCGCTCAAACGCTCAGTCTTGATCCCCCGCACGTCAACGGGCAGCGAGACGAACGCAATATCAACTTCGCCCGCGAGTATCTGGTCCACCAGCACTTCGCTCGTTCCAGACGTGACCGAGATCTCAGCCGCCGGATGTTGTTTGCGCAAGTCCTTGAGAATCGATGGCAGTTGCTCGGTCAGGACCATGGCCGACGCGCTGCCGATCCTGAGTCGCCCACGCTCGGCGCCCGCGAGCTCTGCAATCTCATCAAGGGCGGCATCGTGCTCGCGAAGTATGTGGCGCGCGCGGCGGAGAAGCTGCTCGCCCGCTTCCGTCAGAATCACATGACGCGGGGCCCGAACAAACACCTTGGCCCCAATCTCAGTCTCCAACTGCCTGATCTGCATGCTAATCGCCGCCTGGGTCACGTGAACTCGCAAAGCCCCGGCAGTAAACGTGCCCGATTCAGCAATCGCCACGAAGGCGCGTAATTGTCGAATTTCCACAACAGCAGGCTCCCCGATATCAAGATGGATTATCGTAATAATAAAATCTTTTAGTTTCCATTATAAATCAGCGAACCCTAGAATAATCAAATAATGTTAAGTGGATTGTTTTCTAGCTGGCCCGAGCCCCAACTGTGAGTACTGAACGAACAGCAGATCTCTCTCCGGCTAGACGCTTGCTCACGCAGAACTCGGTGGTCGGTGTTGATGGCGGCGGGACCAAGACCGAAGCCGTAATCATGGACGCTAACCAGCGAGTGATCGGCGAGGGCCGCGCCGGACCCTCCAACCCTTTGCGAGTAGGAATTGCAGGAGCCGCTGCCGCCGTGCGCGAAGCAATCGACGACGCGTGCGCGTCGGCGAAGCTCAGGCGTGGCGATCTGATCGCGGCGCAAATCGGTCTTGCGGGGGCACGTCGACGCGAGTTGCGCGAGCGCATGCGCGAAACTCTCATGCCGCTTGGCATCGGTGAGATCGAGGTTGTTACTGACGCGAATATCGCGTTGTATGGAGCGACCGACGGTGCGCCGGGGCTGGTTGTGATCGCGGGCACCGGATCGATCTGTTGCGGCATCAATGCCCGCAGCCGGCGCTTCTGTGCGGGCGGTTGGGGACCGATTGCGGGTGACGAAGGCGGCGGCGCGTGGCTCGCGCGTCGCGCTTTGCGCGCGGTGGCTTATGCATTTGATGGCCGTGGTCCAAAAACCGGGCTTACCGAGCTGGCCTGTTCGTATTTTCACGTCACCAGTCCTGACGATCTGACCACGGCGATCTACGCGCCGACGATTACCAACGAGCGTTTAGCAGGTTTCGGCCGTGACGTCGTTGATGCAGCCAAGGCGAACGACCCGGTGGCGCTCCAGATTGTTGCTGACGGTGGCACTGAGCTCGGGCTCGCGGCGGTCGCGGTGAGTCGAAATTTGCAGATGGTGCGCGAGCGATTTCAGA
>DATHTI010000100.1:0-8295 GCA_035463335.1 Pyrinomonadaceae bacterium
CCCGGTTTCAATTTGATCGGAACACCCGCATAACGCACGCCCTTGCCTTTGTAAGCATCGGGCTTGCGAAGCTTGTGCATCTCGGCTGCGACCTGACCCAGCTTCTGCTTGTCGATACTGGTCAACGTCAGGGTCGTCTGGTACTGCTGAATACTTCCCTTCGTCGTCAGACGCTCAGCCTTCGCATCGACTTCGGGCGGGAGGGGAAACTCGATCGGATGTGAATAGCCGAGCGAGAAGACGATCTTCTTGCCCTGCACGTCGGCTTTGTAACCGACACCGACCACGTCCATCTGCTTGCTGAAGCCTTCGGTCACGCCGACGATGGCGTTGTTTGCGAGCGCACGCGCGAGACCATGCAGCGCGGCCTGCTCGTCCGAAGCACGCTCGGCGCGCAGCTCCTCGCCATCAACCTTGAAGCTGATCCCGTTCGGAATCGGAGTCTTCAACGTGCCCTTCGGCCCTTTGACTTCGAGCTCGCGCTCGTGAACGGTGACGGTCACGCCCTTCGGCACCGCGATTACCTTTTTTCCAATTCGTGACATAACGCACAGTCCTGTTTTAGTAGATCTGGGCCAGCAGCTCGCCACCGATGTTCTCGCGCCGCGCTGCCTTGCCGCTCATCAAACCTCTCGAAGTGGAGACGATGTTGATACCGTAGCCACCGAGCACCTTCGGGATATCACTAGACCCGACATACACGCGCCGTCCGGGCGTCGAGATACGCTGGAGGTGCGTGATTGACGACGTGCCGCGCGCGTCGTAGCGCAGGAAGATGCGCACAGTGCGCTTGAGTCCTTCGCCCTTGATGACGAAGTTGTTGATGTAACCCTCTTCCTTCAGAATGCGGGCAATCTCGAGCTTGAGCTTTGAAGCCGGAATATCTACACGCGAATGCTTCGCCGCGATGGCGTTGCGGATTCGCGTCAACATATCGGCAATAGGATCAGTCATGAATTAACTCCGTAATTAATTGCCAGTTACCAACTCGACTTAACAACGCCAGGGATCTGTCCCTGCAGAGCGAGCTCACGGAAACAGATGCGACACAGGTTGAACTTCCGCAAGTAGCCTCGCGGCCGTCCACAGCGTTTACATCGAGTGTACCCGCGCACCGAGAATTTCGGTTTGCGTGCCGCCTTCGCAATCAGTGATTTCTTTGCCATATCTGAATCTCTTTGATCCGTCTTTCTAATCCGCTTAATCCGCGGTTTAAGTTCTAAACGGCATTCCCAGGCCCTTCAACAGCGCCCGTGACTGTTCATCATTCCGCGCAGTCGTCACGATCGTGATATTCATCCCGCGCAGCTTGTCTACCTTGTTGAAATCGATCTCCGGGAAGATCAGCTGCTCGCGAATTCCGATCGTGTAGTTGCCACGACCATCGAAAGCCTTCGGCGACACGCCGCGAAAGTCACGCACGCGCGGGAGGGCCACCGACACGAGCCGGTCGAGAAACTCATACATCCGATCGCCACGGAGGGTAACGACAACGCCGATCGGCATCCCCTGTCGCAACTTGAACGACGCGATCGATTTCTTCGCCTTCGTGATCACGGGCTTCTGCCCGGTGATCGCACGCAGCTCATCCGCCGCCGTGTCTAGTATTTTCTGGTTCGCAATCGCCTCGCCCATGCCCATGTTGATTACGACCTTTTCAATACGCGGCACAGCCATGGGATTAGTGATGCCAAACTCCTTGGCAATCTGCGGCGCCACGTCCTTTTGATATCGCTCTTTTAACCTTGCAGACATGTCAGTCCCCTACTTTTCCCCTACTTTTCAAAAGCGTGGCCGCTGGACGTAGCCGTGCGCGTCTTCGAACCATCGCTCTCCACCAGGTATCGCACGCGCGTCGGCTTGCCTGACTGCGGATCGATCAACTGCACGTTCGAGATGTCGATAAATGATTCCTTATCCACGATGCCGCCGCCGCGATTCGCCTGCGGGTTTGCCTTCTGGTGGCGCTTGATCATGCCCGCGCCTTCCACTTTGATCTTGCCCTTGGCCGGCAACACTTCCAGCACGCGACCGCGCCTGCCCTTGTCGCGCCCGGCAATGATCGCCACCTGGTCATTCTTTTTGATCTTGGAGCGCTTTGTTCCTGCCATCTCTTAAATCACCTCCGGCGCGAGCGAAACAATCTTCATGAAATTCTTGTCACGCAGCTCGCGCGCTACTGGTCCAAACACGCGCGTACCAATGGGCGTGCCGTCTTCCTTGATCAGCACGGCCGCGTTCTGATCGAACCTGACGTACGTTCCGTCAGCGCGTCGCACTTCCTTGCGCGTGCGGACGATTACTGCGTCCTGGACCGTGCCTTTTTTAATAGTGCCGTCCGGCGAAGCTTCTTTGACCGTCACCTTGATGCGGTCTCCCAGGCTCGCAATCTTTCCGGTGGAGCCACCGATCGGCATGATCATCTCCACGCGTCGCGCCCCTGAATTGTCAGCAACCTCCAGAGAGGTTTGCATCTGGATCACTGTCGTTACCTCCGACTCTTGCCGCGAAGACTACTTCGCCGCTTTCTGAACGATCTCAATTACACGCCAGCGCTTGCGCGCGGAAAGTGGACGCGTCTCAACGATTCGCACCTTGTCGCCGACGGTCGCGCCAAGCTCGTCGTGGGCCATAAACTTCGACGTGCGACGCACGTAGCGGCGATACTTGCGGTGCCGGACCAGACGGTCCACACGAACCACGACGGTCTTCGTCATCTTGTCAGACGCAACGGTCCCGACCTTTGTCGAACGGTTCGCACGACTGGCTTTTTCTTCAGGCGCGGCGGCCGCGTTTGCGCTCTCGTTTTCTTGATTCTCTGCCATTCTCTTTGTTCCTAACTTCGCTGGCCGGCGATCGTTTGAATTCGCGCCAGCGCTTTCTTTTCCTGGCGAATACGCTTGACTGCATCAACCTCGCCGAGCGCGAGTTTGAAGTTCAAGCGGAACAGCGACTCACGCAAACGCGCTGCTTCGGCACGCAGCTCGTCTTCGCCCATCTCGCGATACTTGTCGAGCTCTTCTCGTCTTTTCATCGTTAAATCGCGCCTCCTTCCTGATCGGCGCGGGTCACAAACTTCGTCTTGATCGGAAGCTTCTGGGCGGCGAGCCGCATCGCGTCGCGTGCGGTGGTCTCATCCACGCCTTCGATCTCGTAAAGAATTCGCCCGGGCTTGACTACTGCCACCCAGTATTCCGGCGCGCCCTTGCCTTTACCCATACGCGTTTCCGCCGGCTTCTTGGTTACCGGCTTGTCGGGAAACATGCGGATCCAGATCTTGCCGCCACGCTTGATGTGGCGAGTCATCGCGATACGAGCGGCTTCGATCTGTCGATCGGTAATCCACGCTGGCTCCAGGCACTTGAGCCCGTACTCACCGAAGCTGATCTCGCTGCCACGAGTCGCGACGCCAGTCATGCGCCCGCGCATCTGCTTCCGGTGCTTAACTTTCTTCGGCATCAACATAACGATTCACCTTTTCGCCGCAAAAAGGCACAAAATTCACATAAATAATTTGTGCTTTTGCGGTCCTAAAAACTCTTTGCGCCTTTTTGTGGCACTACTGGTTTTCCGTTCTTGGTCTGCGTCCGTCTGATCCACCTTCGCGTTCGCGGCGCGTACGCGGACGACGCTCACGCTCACCGGCACGAGTCTCGTTGATCGGATCGGAACCGGTGCCACGCGCCATCGCTGCCTTCGGATCGAGAATCTCGCCGCGATAAATCCAAACCTTCACACCAATCTGGCCAAACGTCGTCTGCGCTTCAGCGAGACCGTAATCGATGTCGGCGCGCAAAGTGTGCAGCGGCAGTTGTCCCTGCAAGTGCCACTCGCTGCGCGCGATTTCGGCGCCGTTCAAACGACCACTAACCTTCACCTTGATCCCCTGCGCGCCAAACCGCAGCGACTCTTCGACGGCCTTTCGCATTGCCCGTCGGAAAGCGATGCGCTTCTCGAGCTGCGCCGCGATCTTCTCGGCCTGCAGCTGCGCGTTCAGCTCGGGCTTGTGGATCTCCTGGATCGACACGAGCACTTCGCGTCCGGTCTTCGACGAGAGATCGCTCTTGAGCTTGTCGATCTCAGCACCCTTGCGACCGATGATGATTCCGGGTCGCGAGGTGTAGATGATGATCTTCAGTCGATTAGCGGCTCTTTCGATGTCGACGTGCGACACACCCGCACCGGCAAAGCGCTGCTTGAGATCGCGTTTCAGCTTCAGATCTTCAAGCAGGAACTCGCCGAATTGCTTTTTCGCAAACCAGTGCGAGTGCCAGTCTTTGTTGTAGCCGAGTCGAAAACCGTATGGATGAACTTTTTGACCCACAATCTTCTCCGTTCGATTACGCGTTCAGAGCTCAAGCTTTAGCTTGTCTGCGGAATGCAGCCTAAGGGCTGAACTCTAAACTTCTACTCTTCGGTCGCAGCCTCGTCGCTTTTGGCCTTCTTTTTCGAGGCCCGCTTCGTGGCCGGCTTCTCAGTCGCTGTCTCTTCAGTCTTCGGTGTGGCGCGCTTCGCTCGCGGCGCTGACGCGGCGCCGCCGCGTTTGCGTCGTTTACTCTCCGCCAGCTTCGCGGGCTTCGCCTCTGCGTCGGGCTGCTTGCCGTTGGCTGCCGGCCGCTCGTCGTTACTCAAAGAGATCGTCACGTGACAAAAGTGTCTTTGCTCGCGATACGCGCGGCCCTGCGGCGCCGGACGCACGCGACGACGATTCTTCGTTGGTCCACGATCGACAAACGCCGTGCGCACCCACAGATCGTCGGGATCGATCGAGATGTTTGCCTTCTCGGCGATCTCATTCGCGTTGGCTATTGCCGAACGCATGCACTTCTCAATATGTGCGGCAGCCCGCTTCTTCGTGAACCGCAGAATTGCCAGCGCCTGGTTGACGTCTTTGCCGCGAATCATATCCACGACCAGTCGCGCCTTCTGCGCCGAACCTCGCAAATACTTCGCACTCGCTGTTGCTTCCATCTCTTAGTCCTTTACTTGGGCGGCGCTCCCGCAACCTTACTCGCTTTTTCGACCTTTGTTCCCGAGTGGCCCTTGAACGTGCGTGTCGGGGCAAACTCACCGAGCTTGTGGCCCACCATGTTCTCCGTCACGTAGATCGGCAGGTGACGTTTGCCGTTGTGCACACCGAACGTGAGCCCGACCATGTCAGGCGTGATCGTCGAGCGGCGCGACCAGGTCTTGATCACCGGCGGACGCTGTCCACCGGCGCGCGCTTTCTCGACCGCCTTCGTGATGCCCTTGTCGATAAACGGTCCCTTCTTAACTGAACGAGCCATTATTTAGTTCTCCGATCCTTCAGGATCATCTTCTGCGTTCGCTTGTTGCTGCGCGTCTTGTAGCCACGCGTCGGCTGGCCCCAGGGCGTCACCGGATTTCGTCCACCGGAAGTCTTGCCTTCGCCGCCGCCGTGCGGGTGGTCCACCGGGTTCATCGCCACACCGCGAACCTTCGGACGCAAACCTTTCCAACGCGACCTGCCGGCCTTGCCGAGCGAAACGTTCTCATGCTCGATGTTGCCGACCTGGCCCACCGTCGCCCTGCAAACGAGCGGCACGCGCCGTACTTCACCGGACGGCATACGCAACTGTGCGTAATTCCCTTCCTTCGCCACGAGCTGCGCGAACGTGCCCGCGGAGCGCGCCATCTGCCCGCCCTTGCCGGGACGAAGCTCGATGTTGTGGATCTGCGTACCGAGCGGGATATTGATCAGCGGCAGGGTGTTGCCCGGCAGAATGTCAGCCTCGGCGCCGCTCATGATCGTCTTGCCGACTTCCAGACCCGTCGGCGCGATGATGTAACGCTTCTCGCCGTCAAGGTAAGTGATCAGCGCGATGTGCGCGGAACGATTCGGATCGTATTCGATCTGCGTGACGCGTCCGGGCACGCCGTCCTTGTCGCGCTTGAAGTCGACAATCCGGTAAAAACGCTTGTGACCGCCGCCACGACGTCGCACCGTGATACGACCATCGTTGTTGCGTCCCGAAATACGCTTCTTAGGCTCGAGCAGAGACTTCTCGGGCACTGCTCCGAGCGTCAACTCGTCACGCGTCAGGTACGTTTGGTAACGTCGCGCCGCCGATGTCGGTGTAAGTTTCTTTATGCCCATCTTGCTAGTCCGTTAGATTGCTTCGCCGTAATCAACCGGCTTCTCGCCTTGCTTCAGAGTTACGTACGCCTTCTTCCACGAAGGCTTGCGGCCTTCAAAACGCCCGCGCCGCGCCATCTTGCCCATGAAATTGATCGTGCGGACCTCGTCCACCTTCACCTGGAAGATGGTCTCCACCGCCGACTTGATCTCCGGCTTGGTGGCGCGTCGATCGACGCGGAAGGTCAGCAACTGGCGCGCGTCCTGTGTTTCCTCTTTGGCAGCCAGTGCCTTTTCAGTAATCACCGGCGACTTGATGATGTCCCAAACTGTTCTCATCTTTACGCCGCCTCCTCAGTATTGCTTGCGCTCACTTCTTCATCCGCTTCAGGTGCGGCCTCAGAGATCGCAGTTTCAGCCTTGCTGTTACCGAGCCACTGCTCGAGCTCGTCTGCCGCCGCGCGTGAAAGCACGAGCTGGTCGTGATAGAGCAGATCGTAGATATTCAGACTGAAGCTGTTGACCACTTTCGTGTGGCGCAGGTTACGCGCCGACAACACCAGGTTGTCATTCTCGAGTGAATCGACGATCAGCGTCTTCCCGGCCAGTCCGAGCTTTGTCAGCGACTGTGAAAAGTCTTTCGTCTTCGGCTGCTCGAGGTTCCAGCCGTCAACCACAAACAGGTTTCCTTCGCGCACACGCTCCGAAAGCGCTGAGCGCAACGCGCCCTGACGCATTTTCTTCGGCATGTTGTAGGACCAGTCGCGTGGTTGTGGTCCATGCGCGTTGCCGCCGCCTTTCCAGAGGGGGGAACGCAGCGAAGCGATACGAGCACGGCCGGTGCCCTTCTGCTTCCAGAGCTTTCTGCCGGCGCCGGAAACATCGCCGCGAGTCTTTGTCGCGGAGGTGCCCTGGCGCGCGTTAGCCATGAAATTGCGCACGGCCGCGTGAATCAATCCCTGATTTAGAGGCGCGCCAAAAACCGCGTCAGACAGCTCGACCTCACCAATCTCTTCATTCTGTATGTTGCGCACCTTGACTGTCGGCATAACCAACTCCTAACCCTTTTTAGTCGCCTTGCGAACAACCACTACGCTGCCATTCGCTCCGGGCACCGCGCCACGAATCATCAAAATATTGTTCTCGGCATCCACGCGCGCCACGGTCAGGCCCTTGATCGTCCTGCGGACATCGCCCATGTGGCCCGACGACCTGGTTCCCTTAATAACTCGCGACGGATAAGCCGAAGCTCCAATCGACCCCGGCGCACGCACGTTCATCGAACCATGCGACTCCGGACCACGATTGAAATGATGACGCTTGATGGTACCCGCGAAACCACGTCCCTTCGAACGCCCGATCACGTCCACCATCTCGCCATCAGAGAACTGATCGACGAGCACTTTGTCGCCGACGTTCGTACCGTCGCCACCTTCAGTGAGTCGAAACTCTTTCAGAATCCGCGTCGGCGGAATACCGCCGCCAGTCTTCTCGAAGTGCCCGCGCATCGGCTTCGTGACGTTCTTCAAACGGACCGGTTTCTCGTCTACCAAACCGAGCTGCACGGCGTCGTACCCGTCAGGACCTGACGCAGACTTCTTTTGCACGACGATGCATGGGCCGGCCTTGATCACAGTCACTGGAGTGACCGAGCCGTCCGGCGCAAAGATTTGCGTCATGCCGATTTTTCTTCCGATGATCCCGTTAATCATGTCGTTCAATCCCGTTAATAGGGCCTACCCTTACTGTCTGCCGAAGGCCTTGATCTCAACGTCAACGCCCGCGGGCAGATCCAGCTTCATCAGCGCATCGACCGTCTGCGGCGTCGGGTCAAGAATGTCCATCAGCCGCTTGTGCGTGCGAATCTCAAACTGCTCGCGCGATTTCTTGTCGACGTGCGGCGAGCGCAGCACGGTCCACTTGTTCTTCACCGTCGGTAAAGGGATTGGACCAGCGACACGAGCCCCGGTGCGCTTTGCAGTCTCGACGATTTCAGTCGTTGACTGGTCCAGCACGCGGTGGTCGTAAGCTTTCAGGCGAATTCTGATTTTTTCATTCATAAGATTCTCTATCCACAGATTCGTTTCTGTGTAATCTGTGGATGAAACTATTCAATCACGTCCGAAACCGTACCGGCTCCAACCGTGCGTCCACCTTCACGAATAGCGAACCGCAAACCCTTCTCCATCGCGATGGGC
>DATHTI010000101.1:0-5789 GCA_035463335.1 Pyrinomonadaceae bacterium
CGAACGCGAAGTTTGCCGCTCACTTCGAAAAGTGGGCGCAAGGCTATCGCCCCGACGACCTTCGCTTCCGCTTCACCATCGTCAACGATCAAAGCACCGACGACTCAAACAAGCTCGGCGCCATCGGCGATATGCACCTCGTTATGACTCAATGCGATGTCAACGATGACATCATCGTCGTGGGCGGCGACAATCTCTTCAGCGAAGACCTCGCGGAGTTTGGTGATTACTGCAAACAAAAGAACGCCCCCGTGACGGGCGTTTACGACGTCGGCGATCTCGAACAGATCAAGAAATACAATGCCATCGAGATCGACGACGATAGCCGCATCGTCTTTTTCGAAGAGAAGCCGAAAGATCCGAAGAGCACGTTGACGGGCATCGCGCTTTATTTCTACCCGCAATCGGTGCTGCCTCTGATTCACCAGTACATCGAGGAGGGCAACAATCCCGATCAGCCGGGCCGCCTGGTCCAATGGCTCTACCCGCGCGTGCCGTTCTACGTCTGGAAGGTGCCCGGCATCTGGTACGACGTCGGCTCAATCGAGACACTCGAAGAAGCGAACAGAGTTTTCAGCAAGTCGTAAAATCCGTGTCAGCCGTGGTTAAAAAAGTCTACACCCTCAAGAACGAATTAGGCTTCGAAGTCTCTGTTACAAACTATGGCGGCGCGATTACGTCTCTGAAAACACCGGATCGGCACGGTGAGTTTGGCGAGATAGTGCTCGCGTATGAAACGCTCGACGACTACGCTCGCAATCCACGTTACTTCGGCGCGCTCATTGGCCGTCACGCGAATCGCATCGCGCGCGGCCGTTTTTCGCTGAACGGAGTTGAATACCAGCTTCCGTGCAACAACGGTCCAAATCATCTGCACGGCGGTTTCAAAGGCTTCGATAAGCGCGTCTGGGATGCTCAACAAGACGGTAACGCTTTACACCTGACGTACTTCAGCAAAGACGGCGAGGAGGGATATCCCGGCAACGTTACCGCGACTGTTGTTTACACTTTGCTCGACAACGAGCTGCGCACTGAATACCGCGCCACGACCGATCGCGACACGATCGTCAACCTCACGAACCACTCGTATTTCAACCTCCGCGGTGTTGGCACGATCCTGGACCATGAATTAACGTTGAATGCCGATTATTTCACTCCCGTCAGCGAAGATCTGATTCCAACCGGCGAGATCAAACCGGTTGCTGCCACGCCGATGGACTTTCGCAAAGGAAAAGCCATCGGTTCAGATCTTGCCGATGTCGCGGGTGGCTACGATCACAATTTTGTTTTGAATGATTGGGACGGCTCGCTGCGACTGGCGGCGCGACTTTATGAGCCAGTAAGCGGCCGCGCGCTCGAGATCTTGACGACGGAGCCCGGGATACAGTTTTATTCAGGCAACTTTCTCGACGGAAGTTTGATAGGAAAGAACGGCGTGGCTTACGAAAAATACACCGGCCTGTGCCTGGAGCCGCAGCACTTCCCGGACGCGCCGAACCACCCAAACTTCCCATCGACAATGCTTCGCCCCGGCGAGGAATACAGACACCAAACGCGTTATCGGTTTTTATCCGATTAAAAATCAGTGACATCCGTGGTTAAACTACTTTTCCTGATCCTGCTCGCTCCCGGCATCATCTTCGATCACAACCCGAACAACGTCGCCACCCGCGAGTTTAAGTTCAAAAACATCCCTTCCCCTTCCAGAGACGACGCCGCAACACGCGCGAAGCTGACGCTGATCGACGGCGATCTGGACGCAGGCAGCGCTGAGCTCGCAGCACTGACAGACGGTCGCCTGCCACGCGATGAAGACGAACCAGGCTCAAACGTTTTCTTCCGCGCCGGAAGCTCCGGCGGCCGCTTCCGCATGGACTTCGGCTCACCGATCGACATCACGCAGGTCAACACTTACTCATGGCACCCAAACTCGCGTGGTCCACAGTTGTACAAACTCTACGCCGCCGATGGATCAGATCCGAAGCTCAATCTCGATCCAAAGCGTGGTGTCGATCCGGCGAGTTGTGGCTGGAAGTTGATTGCGCTGGTAAGCACGCTTCCTGATGCGGGTGAGATGGGTGGTCAATACGCTGCCAGCGTGAGCGACTTAGGCAAACACCGTTACCTGCTTTTTGATATCTACGTCACCGAGCTCTACGACAACTGGGGCAACACCTTCTACAGCGAAATCGACGTCATCCGTGGTTAACTTCATACTCACGGATCAACGCCTCATGCCTCAACGTGAGCCCGATATCATCCAAACCTTCAAGTAAGCAGTACCGCTGAAACTCGCCGACCACGAACAGGATCGACAACCCTTTTGAATCCTCAACCGTCTGCCGCTCGAGATCGACTGTCAGCTCGTAACCCTCGTGTTGTCGTGCGCGCGTCATGATCTCTTCCACCTGCGAGGTCGTGAGCGTGATCGGCAGCATGCCGTTCTTGAAACAGTTATTCGCGAAGATATCAGCAAACGACGGTGCGATGATCACACGAAATCCAAACTCACCCAGCGCCCACGGCGCATGCTCACGGGACGATCCACAACCAAAATTCTTCCCCGCAACCAGAATCGACGCGCCCTTGTAACGCGGCTGATTCAGAACAAAAGCTGGATCCGACCGCCAATCATAAAACAGAAACTCCCCAAACCCCGTGCGCTCGACCCGCTTCAGAAACTGCTTCGGAATGATCTGATCCGTGTCGATATTGGCACGATCAAGCGGCGCCACAAGCCCGGTATGTTTCTTAAATGCTTTCATTTAAAGTCCCAACCTCGCACGTCCGTGAAATGTCCTTTGATCGCCGCCGCCGCGGCCATCATCGGACTAACGAGATGCGTGCGACCGCCGCGCCCCTGCCTTCCCTCGAAGTTGCGATTACTCGTCGATGCACATCGCTCGCCCGGTTGCAAAATGTCAGCATTCATTCCCAAACACATCGAACACCCCGCTTCACGCCACTCAAATCCCGCCTCATGAAAAATCCGGTCGAGCCCTTCGCGCTCCGCCGCGCGCTTCACCTCCTGCGAACCCGGCACGACCATCGCGCTCACAGACGAGTTGATGCGGTAACCCTTCACCACACGTGCGGCCGCGCGCAGGTCTTCAATACGCGCATTCGTGCACGAGCCGATAAACGCGCGATCAATGGATATCTCCTGAATGTTTGTGCGCGGCTTGAGCGCCATATACTCAAGCGCGCGCTCAGCAGCCTGGCGATCGGCAGCACTCTTTGCGTCTGCCGGATCAGGCACATAACTCGTCACGGGCACGACCATGCCGGGGCTCGTGCCCCACGTCACAAACGGCTCGAGTTGCGATGCATCGATCTCAACCATGTGATCGAACTTAGCATCGTCATCGCTGCGCAACGTTTTCCAATAATCGACTGCCTTGTCCCACGCCTCGCCATCCGGCGCAAACCTTCGGCCTTTCAGATACGCGAACGTTGTCTCATCGGGCGCTATCATCCCCGCGCGCGCGCCAGCCTCAATGCTCATGTTGCACAACGTCATGCGGCCTTCCATCGACAGCGCGCGCACGGCGTCGCCCGCGTATTCGATCACGCATCCAGTCGCGCCGTCTGTCCCGATCTTGCCGATGATGCCGAGCGCCAGATCTTTCGCCGTCACGCCTTCGGGAAGCGAGCCGCGCGTTTCGACTTTCATCGTCAACGGCTTGTTCTGTGGCAGGCATTGCGTCGCCAGCACGTGCTCGACCTCGCTCGTGCCGATGCCAAACGCGAGTGCCCCAAACGCGCCGTGCGTGCTCGTGTGACTATCGCCGCACACGATCGTCATGCCGGGCCGCGTGAGTCCAAGCTCTGGTCCAATCACGTGCACGATGCCCTGCTCGGGCGAGTGAATGTCGAAGAGTTGAATGCCAAACTCATTGCAGTTTCGGCGGAGCGTCTCGACTTGATTGGCTGCGGTGGCATCGGCGATGGGCAGGCTGCGATCGGTGGTCGGGACGTTGTGATCGACGGTACCGAAGGTGAGATCCGGGCGTCTTACTTTGCGGTTTGCCTCGCGTAAGCCATCGAACGCTTGCGGTGATGTGACTTCGTGAATGAGGTGTAGATCGATATAGAGAAGCGTGGGCTCGCCACGTGCTTCACGGACGATATGCGACTGCCAGAGTTTATCGAATAGCGTGGGCATAGAACGTCTTACACAGCGTGATAAGCATGTCGCATATCAGCGATCTCGGCGACAGCCTGGCAAATCAATTCACCAAACTCACTCGTCGTCACAACAAAGCCGCCAGTCCCTCCAGCAATATCCGGCGTGCGATACCCGGCTTCGAGCACGTCTTGAATTGCCTGCTCGATGTCGCTTGCTTCCTGTTCGAGATTGAACGAGTGGCGCAACATCATCGCCGCTGACGCGATCGCGCCGCACGGATTCGCCATGTTCTGCCCGGCGATATCAGGCGCGGAGCCATGCACGGGCTCATAAAGCCCGACATCGCCGCCGATACTCGCCGACGCGAGCATGCCCAGCGATCCGGTAATCACCGCCGCCTCGTCGGAAAGAATGTCGCCAAAAAGGTTCTCGGTTAACAACACATCAAAGCGCCGCGGGTTCGCGATCAAGTGCATCGCACACGCATCGACGTAAAGATGTTCGAGCGTCACGTCAGGATATTCCTGTGAGACGCGAATGACAGTCTGTCGCCAGAGCTGTGAAGTCTCGAGTACGTTTGCTTTGTCTACGGAAGTTACTTTCCCGCGACGTTTGCGCGCCGCTGCAAATGCGACGTGGGCCACGCGCTCGATCTCTTCGACTGAGTAGCGCATCGTGTTGGTCGCGACAGCCGAACCGCTCGAGGAATCGATACCACGCGGCTCGCCGAAATACAGACCACCAAGCAGCTCGCGCACGATGAGAATGTCCGTGCCGTGCGCGATTTCAGTGCGCACGGGCGAACAAGCCGCGATTGACGAGTACGCGATTGCTGGCCGCAGGTTCGCATACCCGCCAAGCGCGCTTCGCAGCAACAACAGTCCGGCTTCAGGCCGTTGATTTGGTGGAACGCGATCGAATTCCGGGCTTCCAACAGCGCCCAGCAACACCGCATCAGACGCGAGACATGCGTCGAGCGTGGCTCTTGGCAGCGGTGATCCGAAGTTTTTGATCGCAACGCCACCGATAGCGTGCTCCTCAAACTCGAATCTAAACCCGTGAATAGCTGCAATGGCTTGCAGCACTCTTACTGCTTCAGTCGTGACCTCTGGTCCAATCCCGTCCCCGGGAAGAATAGTGATTCTTGCTCTCATAAATCGTTTCTTTCAATCCGCGTAATCTGTGGTTAAGCTGCTGCGACGTTTTGCGTGCTGCCCAGCAGTGAAATCAAATCCTGATCGTAAACGCGCTTTTTTCGATCCGCGAGGTTTGTGAATCTCATGTACGCCGCATCGAGCTCCGCCGCCGTGATGTCAAAGCCAAGCTCAGCATAACGCAGCGACAACGCATGCCGCCCGGAATGCTTGCCGAGCACGAGCGAGTTCGCCGGTACACCGACAGACTCGGGCGTCATGATCTCGTAGCATAGCGGATTATTGATCACGCCGTGCTGGTGAATGCCCGCCTCGTGCGCGAAAGCGTTGCGCCCGACGATTGCTTTATTTGGCTGCACCTCAAACCCGACGATGCTCGAGAGCAGTTGGCTCGTCGGATAAAGCTCATTGGTCTTGATGCCCGTCTCGAACGGCAGACGATCTGCGCGGACGTGCAGCGCCATCACGATCTCTTCGAGTGACGCATTGCCCGCGCGCTCGCCGAT
>DATHTI010000102.1:0-10343 GCA_035463335.1 Pyrinomonadaceae bacterium
GCCACTGCTCAAATGAAAACCGGGGAATCTCTCACCGAGAAACAAGCTTCACACTTCGCTGCGCTCGCGTTGAAGTGTGTGAGTCGCGAGTTTCCGAACAAGCCGGAGCACGTCATCAACAATGCGAGCGAGGTTAGCAGTCCTAAGGTTCTGCATCCGGCTTTCTACGGTTGTTACGACTGGCATTCATCCGTGCATGGTCACTGGATGCTAGTCCGGCTGTTGAAGATGTTTCCGAACCTGCCGGAGTCGGCCCAGATACGTGCGGCACTCGGCGCGAACCTCACTGCTGAAAACATTCGCGCCGAAGTTGCATACATGAAGCAGCCCAACAGGCAGTCGTTCGAGCGCACGTATGGTTGGGCCTGGGCGTTGAAGCTGGCCGAGGAGCTTCATTCGTGGAACGACGCGGACGGAAGGAAGTGGTCCGAGAACCTTCAGCCACTCGCCGAGACACTCACCAGGGCGTACCTCAATTTTCTTCCGAAGCAAACCTATCCGATCCGCACCGGCGTGCATCCAAACACGGCGTTTGGGTTGGCCTTTGCGCTCGACTATGCAAAAGCAACGGGCGAGCGGCAGTTGGAAGCATTACTCAACGAACGCAGCCGGACGTATTTCGCAACAGACACTAACTATCCGGGCGGCTGGGAGCCTGGCGGTGAAGATTTCTTTTCCGCCGCGCTGATGGAGGCCGACTTGATGCGTCGTGTCATGAAGCCGGCAGAGTTTGCGACGTGGTTTCACCGGTTCCTGCCGGACGTCGCGAAAGGTGGTCCAACGGCGTTGCTGCATCCTGCGATCGTGACGGATCGCAGCGATCCGAAGCTTGTGCACCTCGACGGCTTGAACCTCAGCCGCGCGTGGTGCATGCGAAGCATCGCGGCCGCGCTTCCCGCGAACGATCCGGCGCGGAAGGTCCTTTCAGCCGCTGCCGACAAACATGCGGCTGCCGCGCTGGTCCATGTTGCGAGTGGCGACTACGCCGGTGAACACTGGCTCGCCTCGTTCGCCGTATTCATGCTTTCCAACAACTTTTAGCCACAAAAGGCACAAGAAGCAGTAGCCACAAAAGGCACAAAAAGCACAAAAGAGAGAAGCCCAGAGGTTCATGCCTTCGCGGACAATCTCTCTTTTGTGCTTTTTGTGCCTTTTGTGGCTACTGCTGCAAGTCTCCTCAACTTGTTCGTTCCATCACCGCCATGAAAACAATAATCCTTTCCATCTCCGCCTTCGCCTTCCTGCTGCTTAACGCCGTCGCGCAGCAACCCGACTACCCCCAACTGAAGAATGACGCCGAAGCGCAGTATGCGCAGGGGTCGTACGCTCGCGCCCACGAGATCTACTCGAGAGTCGACAAGAGCAAACTGATCCCCACCGAAGTCCGTTGGGTCGAGTTTCGTCTAGCCGACAGCTCATGGCGCGCGGATGCAGCGAGCCAAACCTCCGACACCACGCGCCTGGAGAAGGCCCAGAAACAACTTGAAGAGCTCATTCGCGTGATAGAAAAAGATACCGATCGCGATCTCGTCTGGGCGGAAGCTCACGAATCACTCGGCGATCTCTTCTGGACACGCCGCGGCAACATGAACTGGAGCGGCGCCTGGCCACACTACCAGCAGGCACTGGACTGGTGGGCCGGACAACGCGACATCAATCGTGCGCGCGATCGTTATCTCAAGATCGTCTTCCGCGCGGCACACCCACCCAATCCGAACGATGGCTACTATTACACCTGCTACGGTTACTACATCCCGCTCGATGTTCTCGAAAACACACTCAAGATCTCTACGTCAGCAAACGACATCTCACACGCGAACTTTTTACTCGCGATGACGATGCGTTTCACGGGCGGCGACTACACGGCACGTTATCGCGTGCCCGATCAGTTTGAAGAAGCACTCAAGGCCGGCAAACAATCGCAGTGGTACGACGATGCGCTCTTTCATTACGCGCAGTGGATGAGTAACTACGGCACGGTCCGCCCGCTCGAAGACGGCCAGTTTGAGGAACAACCTGCTTACGAAAAAGCCCTCGAGCTCTATCGCCGTTTGCTCCGGGAGTTTGCCAGGGGCGAGACTCGCTACTACGACGACGCCCTGCAACAGATCAAAGAGATCACCCAGGCGTCGATGTCGATCGCCGTATCGAACATTTTTCTCCCCGACTCCGAGCTCGTGTTTATCTTAAATTCCCGCAACGTCCCCCGCGTCGATTTCGCGCTTTATAAAATCGACATGACGCGCGACGTACGTTTCATCACCTCGGTCGACGAAGAGGATGCCGAAGTGGATGGCGAAGGCGATCCAGCGCCCTGGATTCAACGAATTTCTACCGCCGATCGCTCGCCTGTTAAGACGTGGAGCAAAAATATTCCGGACAGCCAGTCACGCAAACCGTTCACCGAACAGAGCCGCATCGAAGGAAAATTACCTGTCGGAGCATACCTGCTTGAAGCCAAAAGCGGTGCGCTATCAGGCCGCGAGATCATTCTAGTTACTGACGCAACACTGGTCCTGAAGACGTCTACCAGCCAGGCGCTCGCCTTTTTCGCAAACGCATTGACTGGTGCGCCAATCGCAAACGCAAGCGTCGCACTTTGGGAGAGCTATCACTTGAACAATCGTTGGCGCTGGCGCCGTCTGCGTCAAACGACTGATGCCAACGGCCTCGCACGCTTTCAACTGAGAAGCAATTCTGATTCTCGCAGCCTCTTCGCGACTGCCGCCCTCACCGATCGCCAGGCGTTTACTCCCGGCAGCGCTTACACGAATGTCCAGAACGACGGCTGGCGCATTTACGCCTTCACCGATCGTCCCGCTTATCGACCGAAAGAAACGCTCCAGTGGAAGCTCATCGCCAGACAAGCGAGGGGCGGAGCCTATTCGACGCCCGCGAACCAGGTCATCGAATACGTCATAAACGATCCGCGTGGGACGAAAGTAACCGAGGGCAAAGCGACACTGAATGCTTTTGGCAGCTCGTGGGGATCGCTCGAGCTGGGCGAACAACTGCCGCTAGGTGAATACAGCATCCAGTTCATCGAAGCGACATCAAGACAGCAGATCGGTGCCGCAAAACTGTTTCGACTCGAAGAATACAAACTGCCTGAGTTCAAAGTTGACGTGAAGACGCCCGAACAGGATGGTAAGAAGAAAGCCTACCGCGTCGGTGAGAAAGTCGAAGTCGAGGTCCAGGCTGACTATTACTTTGGTGGTCCAGTCACGAACGCATCAGTCGAAGTCATCGTTCACCAGCTTCCGTTCTATCACTACTGGTATCCGTATCGTGAGTATCCGTGGTACTACGACGACATCGAGGTGCAACGTCAGTACTACTACGGCAACCAGGGCTCGGTTATCAAACGCGAAACGATCAAGACCGATGCGATCGGTAAAGCGAAGCTGGTGTTTGACACGCCAGGCCAGAACTACGGTCAGGATTACGAATTTCGTATCGAGGCGCGCGTGGTTGATTCGTCGCGCCGCGAGATCCTCTCCAGCGATCGCGTTCGCGTAACGCGCCAGCGTTATTACGTCTACCCGCGTTCGGAAAAGAACATCTATCGTCCGAAAGACAACGTCACTATCGACATCAAAGCGCTCGATGCAAATGAGCAACCGGTGCAGACCGAAGGCACCATGAAAGTCACGCGTGATTACTGGTGGGAAGTTTGGATCGATCCGCGCGGCCGCGAAGTGAAGGGTGAGGAATTGCGACAGTTAATGCAGCGATCGGATTTCTTTCCGCCGCTCACAACGCGAGGTCAGGGCCGTTGGCGACTGAAGTTTCGCGGTTATCAAAGCGATGAGATACTCACGCAAAAGGTAAAGACGGACAGCGATGGTGTCGCGCATCTGAACTTCACACCCGATCGCGAAGGTTATTATCGCATCTCGTGGCAGAGCAGCCAGGGCGTCGATCTGAAACGCGATCGCTTCCTGCCGCCTGTGAAAGCACAAACATACGTGTTTGTCGCAACCAACTCGACCACCGATCTGGGTTATCGCCGCGAAGGGCTCGAGATCGTCGTCGATAAAGATACGTTCCGCGCCGGGCAGACGGCGCCGGTCATGATCAATGTGCCTGTGCCTGACCGTTACGTCTTGTTCAGTGTCGAAGGTGAAGACTTGTTTAGTTACCAGGTGGTCCATGTCAGCGGCAACACGAAGCTGATCGAAGTTCCAATCGAGGAGAAACATGTTCCGAACATCTATCTCAGCGCGACGATGATCAGCAATGCCGACGCGTATTCAGATACGAAACAAGTCGTCGTCCCGCCAATCGAGCGATTTCTCCACGTTGCAGTGAAAGCCGATCGTGAGCAGTACCAGCCGCGAGAATAAGGCACACTCGCGATCAGCGCAAAGGATGCGTACGGTCGTCCAGTGGCGGCTGAGATCGCCTTGGGGCTCGTCGACGAATCGGTGAAATACATTCAGCAGGACTACGCCGGCGATCCGCGACAGTTTTACTACGGCAGGAAGCGCGCGCACACAGTGCAAACGCAATCGACGCTGAACCAGAAGAGTTACGCGCGCTTCGAAGAAGTTGCGCCAGGTGAGCTGCGCGATCGCAAAAATGCATTGAACGAAGAAGACGAAGTCGCGGCTGTGAGAAGGAAGGAGATGGGTTACGGCGCCGGCGTTGGCACTGGCGACGTTGGTGGCAGACCTCGTGCCGCAGCCGAATCGAGTGTTGCGCTTGATGGATTTCTTAATTCGAAACAGGTCAGTAACTTGCCTGTGCTGGCTCGCGGTGACAAGGATCGTACTGCGCCGCCCGTCGCAGCAACGCCGGTTCCGAGTGATGCTATCGGCGCACAGGAGCCGGCAGTGCAAGTGCGAAGCGACTTTCGCTCGACGATTCTTTGGCTGCCTGACGTGAAAACTGACGCCGACGGCACGGCCACCGTGAAAGTGAAATATCCGGACTCGTTGACGACGTGGTCCGCAACGGCGCGCGTCGCGACTTCCGGTAATCAATTTGGCATCGGCAATTCATCGACACGAACCAAGCAGCCACTGATTGTTCGACTCCAGGCGCCGCGCTTCTTCGTCGTGGGCGATCAAGTCACTGTGTCGGGTGTTATCAACAACAACACTGATGAAGCGATGACCGTCACGCCGGCTCTCGATGCTCAGGGTTTGTCCGTCACTGGTTTGCTCATCGACGGGAAACCGGTGAGCACTATGCAAGCGCCGGTTCAGGTGAAAGCCAACAGCGAAACGAGAGTCGATTGGCTCGTGGCGGTGAATCATGCGAGCGAGGCGAAGCTGAAAGTTGAAGCGCGCGCGACGAAGTATGCCGACGCGATGGAAAAGACTTTCACGATCTTCGAGCACGGCATCGAGAAGTTTATTTCGCGCTCCGGCAAGATGCGCGGTGACAGCGTTTCGATCAACCTCGACATTCCGAAAGACCGACGCGCAGATTCGACGAAGCTCACGGTTCAGATCGCGCCCAGCATGGCGACCACGATGCTCGACGCACTGCCGTACCTGATTGATTACCCGTACGGCTGCACTGAACAGACGATGAGCCGGTTCCTGCCCGCGGTGATCACGGCGAAGACGCTGCGCGATCTCGGTCTTAAGCCCGAGACTGCGATGCACAAGATCTTCGGCGGTATCGAGGAGTCGAGTGCTTCAGCCACTCATGCGCAAGGGCGCAGGGATCTGAAAGAGCTCGATGCGATGACTAAAAAGGGTCTCGAGCGTCTCTACGACTTTCAACACACGGATGGCGGTTGGGGTTGGTGGAAAGACGGCGAGAGCGATCATTTCATGACCGCTTACGTTGTTTGGGGCATGAGTCTCGCCCGGCAGGCCGGGGTTTATGTGAAGACAGACGTGCATGCGCGGGGCGTTGCATTTCTCGACAACGAGCTGGTTGAAGAAGAGACAAATCACGATTCACAAGCTTGGATGCTTCACTCGTTGGCCGTGTATCACGCGATGCAGAAGGAATCGGAAGTGAGCAGGTTTCAAAAGGTAGCTTTCGAGAACTTATGGAAGAATCGCGACCGGTTGAATGCCTACACGCGCGCGTTGCTTGCTCTCGCGGCGCACAACTATGGCTATCGCGATCAAGCGAAGATACTTGTTGCAAACCTCGAAAATGGCGTGCAGATCGATTCGCGGCCTGATACTTCGATCGTGCAGCAAGGCGCGCAGTCGTCTGATCCGTCAGTAATGGGAACGGCGCACTGGGGCGAGGATGGTGTTTACTGGCGCTGGTCGGACGGTGGTGTTGAGGCGACGTCGTTTGTCTTGCGCGCCCTGCTCGCGATCGATCCGCAGAACAAGCTGATCGAGCCGGTCACAAACTGGCTGGTGAAGAATCGTCGTGGAGCGCAGTGGAGCAACACGCGCGATACGGCGATCGTGGTCCTGACGCTCAATGATTACCTGCGCGCTACCGGGGAAGTGCAGGCAGGGATGGAATACCAGTTGGTGGTTAATGGAACTCCGGTCACGACTAAACAGATCACGGCTGAAGACGCGCTGAGTGCACCGAGCAAGTTTGCGATCTCACGCGAGCTGTTGCGCGATGGTGCGAATGAGATCAGCATCGTGCGAAAGAGCGGCAGTGGTCCGATTTACTTCTCGGCGGCGGCAGAGTTTTTCAGTTTGGAAGAGCCTTTGAAGCCGGCGGGGAACGAGATCTTCGTGCGGCGTCAGTATTTCAAACTCGTGAACCATCCGACGCTGTTGAAAGGAGTCGTAACGGAGCGAGTGCCGTTGAATGATAGTGAAGCGGTGAAGAGCGGCGACCGGATCGAAGTGGTGCTCACGGTAGAAGCGAAGAATAATTATGAGTACCTGCTGTTTGAAGATCTGAAGCCGGCGGGACTCGAGGCCGTGCAGATTAAAAGCGGCGAGAGTTTGTTCGTTCGCCAGTTGAAATCAGGCGGCGGATTTACGGGCCGGCAACGTTGGGTTTACCAGGAGCTGCGTGATCGGAAGGTGGCGCTATTCATCGATCAACTACCGCAAGGCCTCTGGCAGCTCAGTTACGAGATGCGCGCCGAAGCCCCGGGCCAATTTCACGCACTCCCGGTCCTGGGCCATGCGATGTACGTCCCGGAGATCCGCACGAACGGTGCCGAAACGCGTCTGAAAATCGTGGATTAAAAATCCGGGTTAATCCGTGTTACTTGATTTCGTCCAGGCGCGCTTTCGCTTCCTGGATCATGGCCCGTACCTTCGCCAGATCGTCGAGCGAGAGCGGCGCGGTGGCACGGTCGCAGATACCCGTTGAAAGTAACGCCGCCGTGCCCCGCTGCGTCTGTCGGAACACCCCAATCTCGAGATCGCCCAGCGTCTTATACCGCGCCTCAAAGCCGGGGAACTTGGTAAAGGTCTCGTCCACTCGTCCGATCGCGTCGATCGCATTCAGCAGAGGCTCGATCTCTTCGTAATCGACAAACGCGCGGTTCTCATCGGGACGCTCGCCAGCTTCTCTCAAAGCGACGATCAGTCCTTTCGCGCGCGCCACGGTCCCGAGCTCGCGCATTTCCACCGCGTCGACACGCACACCGCGAACCTCAACCGTCGTGATGCGAGTGAAACCCTTGACTACGACGGTGCTGTGCCGGTCTTCAATCGCTTCCAGCTTGGTGCGCGGCTCGAATGGCTCACAACCTACTTTCCGCCAGAACTCCGGTCCAGGTCTTTGGGCCGATGCCACGCCGGCGCAGAACAACACCACTGCCGAGAAAAGAATCGTTCTTAGGTACATGAGAAACTCCCGGGAGAGAAAGGTTTTGTTGAGCCATCTCACTTACGAGCCCGCTGCGAGTTCCAAAAAATAACACGAAACGCTGTTTGTGATCGCTGGAAATCCGTAAAATCCATGGCTAATGACTGAAGACTTCTACTGCGATGAAGTGTTGAGCGGGCGAACACCGGTGAAAGTCGTCCGTGAAACTGCCAACGTACTTGCTTATCACCACACGCGCCCGTTCTGGCCGGTTCATATCGTCGTCATTCCGAAGCGTCACATCGCATCACTGCTGACGTTGGAAGAAACGGACGATGCGTTGCTGCTCGAGCTGCTGCGCGTAGTGCGTGAGGTGGCGAAGGAGGTGCTGGACGAACACGGCGCGTGTCGTGTGTTGACGAATCTCGGAAAGTATCAGGACTCAAAACACCTGCACTGGCACGTCAGCTCCGGCAGATAATGATTAACAGGACACAACGTATGGCAGTTTAATAACTGTCACTTGGACTATCATGTAAATCATGTAAATCTTGTAATCCTGTATAGACATGAAACTCGTCGCTCTGGCACTCATCCTCCTTTTTGCGCTGACGGCATCCGCGCAGGATCAACATGCGCGCCTGGATTCTTTGCGCGCCGAAGGCTACGAAGCGCTCTACAATCTCGACTACGAAACCGCCCGCGCCCGTTTCAAAAAGATGATTGATCTCGCGCCTGATCACCCCGCAGGCCCGCAGTGTTACGCGTCGAGTTTGTGGATCCAGCACTTGAACGACGCATGGAAGCTCAAATCAACTCTGTACAGCGACAAGGCAAAAGACGAAAAACCACGGGTCGATCGTAAACAGGCAGACGAATTTCGACGCTGGACTCGCCAGGCGAAACAACTCTCCGAAGCACGCCTGCGCAAAGATAAGAAGGACGTCGAGGCGCTTTACTTTCTCGGTGCAGCGGAAGGACTCGAATCAGCGTTCGCCGCCGGTGTAGAGCGAAAATTCATGCCCGCATTTCGCTCGGGACAGGATTCAGTGGAACGTCACCGCGCGGTGCTCAAGCTCGCGCCGGACTTTCGCGATGCAGAGCTGACGATCGGCTTGATGAACTACGTCGTCGGCTCATTGCCGTTACCGGCGAAGATGCTTGCCGGGACGATGGGTGTGCGCGGATCGAAGAAGCGCGGGCTCGAAGCTCTCGAGCGTGTTGCGAAGGAAGGTAAGTGGGCGCGCGATATGGCCCGCATGATGCTGATCGATCTATACAAACGCGAAAAGCGTTTTGCTGATGCTGCTGAGATGGCGCGACAATTGGCCGAGAAGTATCCGCGCAACAATCTGTTTAAGCTTCAGATGGCCGACGCACTTAAGCACAGATGACACGGATCTGTGATACGTTAGTCCGTCATTATGACGGATCACCACAGCGAGAAACTGATCGGACTGC
This sequence comes from Pyrinomonadaceae bacterium, assembly GCA_035463335.1. GTDB lineage: Bacteria > Acidobacteriota > Blastocatellia > Pyrinomonadales > Pyrinomonadaceae > PSRF01. The sequence continues at coordinate 9,166 of DATHTI010000102.1, forward strand.
TCGACAGGATCAAGGAATTCCTGCGCGCCAGCGCGTACCCGCTCGAGTCTGACTTCCTGCGCCGTCCCTTTCGCGAGCTCACGCCAACACTCAACGCCACGCGCGAGAAAGTTAAAGCGCTCGGGCTCTGGACGCCGCACTTGCCGAAAGAACACGGCGGTCTTGCACTCACACTCTCGGAGTTTGCGCTCGTTAGTGAAGAGCTCGGCCGCACACCCATCGGACACTATCTCTTCAACTGCCAGGCGCCCGACATCGGCAACATGGAGATTTTATTGGCCCACGGCACACCCGAGCAGAAGGAGAAATACTTCAAGCCACTCGCGCGTGGCGAAGTTCGCAGTTGTTTCTCGATGACCGAGCCCGAGCATCCGGGATCGAACCCGACGTGGATGAGCACTACGGCTGTCAAAGACGGCGATGATTACGTGATTAACGGTCACAAGTGGTTCACGTCGTCCGCGGAAGGCGCGAGCTTCGCGATCGTAATGGCAATCACGAATGCCGAAAGCCCGAATCCTTACAAACGTGCGAGCCAGATCATCGTTCCGCTACCAGCGCCGGGATTTCAGCTCGTGCGAAACATCAGCGTGATGGGCGACGAGGGCAGCGATTACGCCAGTCATGCTGAAGTCAGATATGAAAACTGTCGCGTGCCGCAGAGCAACCTGCTGGGCAGTGAAGGGGATGGTTTCGCGATCGCGCAGGAGCGACTTGGACCAGGAAGAATTCATCACTGCATGCGTTGGATCGGTATCTGCGAGCGCGCGTTTGATCTGATGTGCAGCTATGCCGCGCGCCGCGAGTTGTCGCCGGGCGTGTTGTTGGCAAGCAAACAAAACGTGCAGGAGTGGATCGCAGAGAGCCGGGCGGAGATCAATGCGGCGCGGCTGCTGGTGTTGAAAACGGCGTCCGGGATCGACACGAAGGGCGCGGGCGAAGTGCGGGAAGATATCTCGATGATCAAGTTCTTCGTCGCAGGCATTTTGCAGAAGGTTATCGATCGTGCGATTCAGGTACACGGAGCGCTCGGGCTGACTGATGCGACGCTCTTGTCGTATTGGTATCGCCACGAGCGCGCCGCACGCATCTACGATGGACCAGACGAGGTGCACAAGATGGTCGTCGCGCGCAGCGTGCTGAAAAAGTATATGAAACAGGATTAACAAGATGTCTCA
>DATHTI010000103.1:0-3213 GCA_035463335.1 Pyrinomonadaceae bacterium
AAGGAGAGTTTCGGTATCGGAGGGATTAGCTAGTCAATGCTGTTGTGAAGAAAAGTTTTGTGCTTTATGTGCCTTTTTGTGGCGAAAAATGTCTTCGATGAATAGGCGGCGCGGAGGACAACAAATATATTAGAGGTCAGGAAGCTCGGCTGCGTGCGCGGAGATCGCAGGCTCTTTAGCGGACTCGATCTGTCAGTGTCTCCCGGCACGTTCGTCCAACTCACCGGACCAAACGGCAGCGGCAAGACCAGTTTGCTACGTATTCTGTGCGGCCTGCTCACTCCGGCCGAAGGTGAAATCGCCTGGGAAGGTGCGAATATTCGCTCATTAGGTGAGGAATATGTCGCGCAGGTGACTTACCTGGGTCATCGTCACGGGATAAAAGACGAGCTGAGCGCCATAGAAAACCTGAGAATCTCAAACGCGCTGAATGGCCGCGAAATCAGTAAACAACGTGCGGCCGAAGCTCTTGGACAGATGGGTCTGGCTGGTCGTGAATCACTTCCGGCACGACTATTGTCAGAAGGACAGCGAAGAAGAATCGGACTGGCGCGTCTAATTGTCAGCAACACGAAGCTGTGGCTACTGGATGAGGTCCTGACCTCGTTGGACAAAGGCGCCGTTTCACTTGTTAGATCTTTGATTGAAAACCACGTACACGAGGGCGGCATCGCAATCGTTGCAACGCACCAGGAATTGGAACTGCCGGTGGGCCGCACCAGGCGACTCGAACTCACAACGTGAACGCACCTTCGAGCTTATCGATGTTGCGCTGGATCGTTTGGCGCGATCTGATGCTGGCGTGGCGCCACCGCGCCGACATGCTGTCAACGGTTTTCTTTTTCGTGATCGTGGTCAGCCTGTTTCCACTCGGCATCGGGCCCGAGACGCAGTTGCTGCGAACGATCGCGCCCGGTGTGGTTTGGGTGGCGGCGTTGCTCGCGTCGATGCTTTCGCTCGGGCGACTCTTTGCGAATGATTACCAGGACGGCACGCTCGAACAGTTGTTACTGACACCGCAGCCGCTGTTTCTGGTCGTGCTGGGAAAGACACTCGCGCACTGGATCGTAGCGGAATTGCCCCTCGTGTTGATTGCGCCGCTCGTCGGAGTGCAATTCGATCTTAGTCGTGAGACGTTATCGATTTTGTTTGTGAGTTTGTTGGTAGGGACGCCGATCTTGAGCTTGATCGGATCGGTGGGAGCGGCATTGACACTCGGACTGCGTGGTGGCGGCGTTCTGATCTCGTTACTCGTGCTGCCGCTTTATATTCCGGCGCTGATCTTCGGCGCGGGCGCGGTTGAAGCGAGTGTGATGGGGACGAGTCCATCGGCGCACCTGTCATTGCTCGGAGCGTTTGCGATCGTGGCGCTGTTGTTTTCACCATGGGCGACCGCAGCGGCGCTCAGGATATCTTTGGAGTAGCACGCTAAACCGTCATGAATATTTATAAATACGCATCACCAGCGGCGTTCTATCCGCTTGCGGGCAAGCTGATCCCGTGGTTCGCGATTCCCGCTGCCCTCCTCTTCGCGACCGGCTTATTCGTGGGGTTCTTTATCGCGCCGACTGACTTCCAGCAGGGCGACGCATACCGGATCATCTTCATTCACGTTCCTGCCGCGTGGATGGGAATGCTTCTCTACGTGCTGATGGCGTTTTATGCGGGCATCGGTTGGGCCTTCAACGCGCGCCTCGCCTCGATGATGGCATCGGCGCTCGCGATTACCGGAGCGATGTTCACAGTGATCTCGCTGCTCACCGGCGCGCTCTGGGGCAAGCCGACGTGGGGCACATACTGGGTTTGGGACGCCCGCATGACATCAACGCTCATCCTGCTCTTTCTCTACATCGGATTCATTTCACTCCAGGCAGCGATTGACGATGTGCGTCGCGCAGACCGCGCGGGCGCTATCCTCGCGCTTGTCGGAGTTATCAATGTTCCGATCATTTACTTCTCGGTGCAGTGGTGGAACACGCTTCACCAGGGCGCAACGATTCGCCTGCTTCAGAAACCGACAATCCGCGGATCGATGCTGGCGGCGCTGCTGATTATGGTCGCGGCGTGCTGGCTCTACTCTGTGGCCGTTGTGCTGATTCGCTTGCGATGCATTATTCTTGAACGCGAACAGAACGCTTCGCGATTCGCGGAAGTAGGAGTCTAATCATGAACTGGCCAGATTTATCGATGGGCGGCTACGGCTTCTATGTTTGGGGAGCGTATCTTCTTTCACTCATGGCGATTGTTTGGGAAGTCGTCAGCCTGAAACAGAGAAAGAAAGCGCTGACGCAACAGCAATCATCAAAACCTGTTTCTGCTCCGGTGTTGAGAGGAAGCATTAATGAAACGACGTCATAGGCGAATAGCTTTTATCGTTGTCGGGCTTGCGGGACTCTCGATCGCGGCTTACCTCGTCACGAGCGCGTTTCGAAACAATCTGGTCTTCTTTTTCAGCCCGACCCAGGTCGCGGCTAAAGAAGCGCCGGTTGGACGCACGTTTCGTATCGGCGGGCTCGTTCAGGAAGGGACACTCAAACGCGAACAAGACGGTCTGACTGTGCGCTTCACCGTCACCGATACCGCCCAGAGTATTCCGGTTGTCTACAAGGGAATTCTTCCCGACTTATTTAAAGAAGGGCGCGGCTGCGTGGCCCAGGGCAAGCTCAATCCAGATGGCGTGTTCCAGGCGGAACAGGTCCTGGCGAAACACGACGAGAACTACATGCCTCCCGAAGCCGGAGAGGCAATCGATAAAGCCAAACACGCACAGGAAGCCTCGAAATCGATAGTCGGTAATTAATCCGTACTCGAATCCGTGTAATCCGTGGTTAATAAATGATTCCAGAGATAGGCCAGTTCGCACTAATCATCGCCCTCCTGCTCGCCCTAACCCAGGCCACGTTCCCATTGATCGGGGCGTCGCGCGGAAACGGCACATGGATGGCCCTTGCCGCACCCACCGGACAGGCGCAGTTTATCTTCGTCACGATCGCATTCTGCTGTCTCGGCTACTCGTTTATCACCAACGACTTCTCCTTTCTCAACGTCGCCACAAATTCAACTTCACAACTGCCGTTGCATTACCGTCTCGCCGCAACGTGGGGTTCGCATGAAGGCTCCCTCCTGCTCTGGACGTTTATGCTCGCGCTCTGGACCGTCGCCGTCTCGCTCTTCAGCCGGCACCTTCCGGAAGAGATGGTCGCGCGCGTGCTG
>DATHTI010000104.1:0-3293 GCA_035463335.1 Pyrinomonadaceae bacterium
GCTTTCAGCGCCGTTTCGTACTCGTCGAGTATGAAACGATTCGCGCGATCGCCGATCGCATGTGTCTCAACTTGAATGCCTTTCTTCAAAGCATCGATGAGCATCGGTCGCAGGTCTTCGACTTTGACGGTGAGAAATCCGGAAGTGTCAGGTGCGTCTGAGTATGGACCAAGCAGCGCGGCGCCGCGCGAGCCGAGTGCGCCGTCCGAAACAACCTTGATCGATCTCACTGTCAGACGATTTCCAAACTCGCCTATGATCGCACCTTCGTTGAGCAGGCGTGTCGCTTGTGGGCCTGGTCCATAAACGGCTTTGTAGACGCGAAGCTTGAGCGTGCCGGCGGCATAGAGTTTTTTGAAGATGTCGACTTCGGTGTAACTGCCGCCGGCGTCCTGGACCTGAGTCCAGCCAAGCTCGACGTTTCGTTTGGCGCCGAGCACGACAGCACGCTCGGCATCTTCGGCGCTTGTCGGGGGCACGCGTCGGCGAACGAGGCCTTGCGCGGCGTCGAGCAACATACCGTTGGGTTCACCGGATTGTTTGTCTTTCGAGATCTCGCCGCCGAATGGATTGGGAGTGGATTTGTCGACGCCTGCGAGTTTCAGTGCAGCGCTGTTTGCGACTGCGCCATGGCCGTCTGCGCGTCCGAGAATTACGGGATTGTTTGGTGAGACTTTATCGAGGTCCCAACGAGTCGGAAATACTGGTGGCTGCCAGTGTGTCTCGATCCAGCCACGGCCCGTGACCCAATCGCCAGGCTTTGCCTGATCGACGCGCGCTTTCACTTTCGCGAGCAGATCTTCAAGACTCGTGGTGCCTTCCAGATTGAGTGTCATCTCACGCTGGCCGACACCGGAGAGGTGCTGGTGCGAGTCAGTGAAACCCGGCAGCACCGTGTTGCCTTTCAGATCGACGACGCGCGTGTTTGGTCCAACATGCCTTTGCGCCGCTGCATTCGTGCCGACAAACACAATCCGGTCGCCCTTAACTGCGATCGCTTGTGCTTTAGGTGCCTTGTCGTTTGCGGTGTAGACGTTGCCGTTTTTGAAGACGATGTCGGCAGGCGCCGGTTGTTGAATAGGAATCAAGCTCAGGAGCAGCAGAGTTGCTGCAATCAATAAGAGTTTCATTTTTCCCTCGGAAGAAGTCAGGCCACGGATTGCACGGATTATATTACGGATCTGCGCTGAAGAAAGCGATAAGCTCTGACTTTGTCGGGAGAGCGGTGCGGGCGCCGAGGGCGCTACACTTCATTGCCGCGACGGCGTTGCCGAGTCTCATGCTCGTCTCGAGATCTTCGCCGGTCAGGAAGCCGTAAAGAAAGCCGGCGTGAAAGGCGTCGCCGGCGCCAGTCGTGTCGCGACAACCGCCCGGAGCTGCAAAGCCAGGCGACTCGATGAAACGTCCTTCGTGATACACCACCGCGCCGTTTGCACCAATCGTCGTGCCCACTAGCGCACAACCGTAGCGGTTCTTCAATTCAACCAGAGCTTCACGGTGATCCTGAATGCCAGTCACCCGACGCGGAAACTCTTTCGAGCCGATCATGATGTCGATCAACGGCAGCAGCTCGGGCAATCCTTCGTAGACGTTGTCGATGTCAGCCGAGACGATTGTTCCCGTCGCGCGCGCGGCCTGCGCGACGCGTGCACACGCGGGCGGATCGTGACCATCGAGATGCAACACCTTTCCTAACGCTCCAAACTCAGCCGGCGCATCTTCCGCTGCATAGGCGAGTTTGTCGTCGCGATCCCACACGATCGTCCGCTCACCGCTGCGAACGTCGATCGTGATGAACGCGATCTGGTTCTTTGCGCCTTCGACGATCTCGGCAAAGTCAGTGTTGACGTCTTCGTCTTTCAGAGTCTGGAATCCAAAGAGACCTTCCGGATCCGATCCGAAACGCCCGGCGTACGCAGTCTTCAAACCGAGACGCCGCAGCGCGACCATAGCCGTCGCCGTTTGGCCACCGGCAGACTGCTTGTGATCGATGAGCCGCATCTTCGTATCGAACGCGGGATACTCCGGCACCACGATCAGGTGATCGACGGCGTTGAGGCCGAAGCCAACAGCGTCAAACGGTTTGTCTTCTGGTAAGGTAAGTGGAAATCGCATTTTGTGATTTTTGTGCTTTTCTGTGGCTAAAATAGCATCCAAACATCGTGTCTATTGAGGAGAAACTCAAAGAAATCCCGTCCTCGCCCGGCGTTTACCTGCACAAAGATGCGGCCGGAAAGGTGATCTATGTCGGCAAGGCGAAGAACCTCCGCAGCCGCGTCCGCTCGTATTTTCGTGCGCGGCCGTTTGACCGCAAGACGGACGCGCTCGTCGGTCAGATCGTAGACCTGGAGTTCATCGTCACCGACAACGAAGTTGAAGCATTAATACTCGAAGCGTCGCTCGTCAAACAGCACAAGCCGCGTTACAACATCAAGCTTCAGGACGACAAGTCGTACCCACACCTGAAACTCACGATCAACGAGCCGTTTCCGAAAGTCGTGATCACGCGTCGCGTTCAACGCGACGGCGCGCTTTATTTTGGACCATTCCTGCCGGCCAGTCTCGCGCGCCGGACTATCGATTTAATTAACAGGACGTTTCAACTACGCACGTGCGACATCGAGATTGACGGCAAAGCGCCGCGACCGTGTCTCGAGTATCACATCAAACGCTGCCTCGGCCCGTGCGTCAAGGGACTCTGCACGCCGGAACAATATCAGGAAGCCGTGCGCGACGTGAGGCTGCTGCTTGAAGGACGAAATAGAGAGCTTGCAGACGAGCTCGAGTCGCGCATGTTGGAAGCGTCTGACACGATGCGCTACGAGCTCGCGGCGAAGTATCGCGATCTGCGCAAGACCGTGATCAGGCTTTCGGAACAGCAGAAGATGGCGACCACCTCCGAAAGCGACATCGACATCTTTGGCTACTACCGCGAAGGACAACGACTCGCCCTCCAACTCTTCACGATGCGCGAGGGAAACATCGTCGGGCGTCGAGAGTTTTTCTGGGAAGACTTGCCGGAAGATGATTTCGATCCGGCTGAGTTTTTGAGCGATGTGCTCTCGCAGTATTACGCGTCAGACTACGTGCCGCGCGAGATCTACGTGCCGGTTGATTTCAACGATCGCGAACTGCTCGAAAAAGCGCTTTCGAAACGAAAAGGCCGGCGCGTCAAAATCTACGATCCGCAACGCGGTGAGAAGCGCGACATGATCGACCTGGTCGATAAAAACGCGAAGCTCGCGTTTGAGCAGCGTTTCCGCATTCTCAAACCTGACATGAAGCTCGTGCTC
>DATHTI010000105.1:0-13467 GCA_035463335.1 Pyrinomonadaceae bacterium
CTTGGAGGGCCCATACACTCTCAATATCGGCTGATCGACATTTTCCACCAGGTCTCGAGCAGCGTTGCGCAATTGTGGGCGACTTAGGAACGGTTGGTGGGCCAGCACCCACAAGGTCTTGAATAAATCCGGATTAGGATCGATCTGTTGCTGAACGCGCGTGACTAGTCGTTGCAGTGGACCTTTTCCACGCACGACGAGTCCGGTGAGTAGCTGTTCCATCAGCGATGGAGTGCGGCGCCAGCGACTCACAAGGCATGAATCAACTAGCCAGGTTGACTGATCTGTTACCGTGAGGAGATCGAGAGGAAGGTCGCCCAGCTCAGCCCGATCCTGAATAGTAAATACGGTTCTGATCAAAGCACCTACTGAATTCGGTGGGGCCGCATAGTCGCTCAATTCGTCGATGACTTCTTTACGCTCATCCTTTGTTAGCATGGTTCAATTCTGGTTCGGCTGTTATTCCTCTTCGAAATAGGTAAAGGGCACTACGACAACATCATCACCGGAAGTCGTCAGGGACGCAGCTTCACTGCGGCTTACGGGCACCGGCACGGACTCTTCACGTATTGTCGGCTTTGCGAGTTTGTCCCAATCGTGCAGGAAGACCCGCTCGTAATACTGGGCGATTCCCGCATGACGGATAAGCAAACTCGCATCACGATTCGCTTCGACACCCTGGTTGGTAATGTTGTGACTGCCAAGCAGGATCGTCTCCGAATCGACGATGATGCCTTTCGTATGGCAACCGGCCTGAGTGCGAATCCGGCTCATGTTGAAGCCTGCCGCCTGTAACGATTCGAGCTTCTTACGAATTGGACCAATGTTGCGGAATATGAATCGCACATCCAGATCGGGATCCTTTGAATAGCGCGCCAGCAGTTTCAGCAGCTCGGCATATTCAGGCGTGGGACTCTTTACCGGGTTCAGTGATTGGTTCTGGAAGTACAAACGACGCCGTGGCTTTTTGCGCAGGAATTCAAGCACCACTTCCAGGTAGTTATCCGGCGTGAGAATTGGTTGCACCGTCAACGGGTTTTGCGTCGTGAACGTGAACTTCTGCGGTGCAAAAACCTCCAGGCCTACTGCCGCACGCTCCTCTTCGAGGAACTCTTCAGCCGGCACCACGAGCTCCGGAAGCGCCAGCTCAGATATCACCGCCGCTTCTTCAGCAGTCGCGGCCGTTTCAAAGTCGTGATCGAGAAACACCTGGAACCGTTTCGCGAGCACCGGGCTCTCACAGACAACATGCCACTCGCGATTGAATCGACTGATCAACTGCCGATCCGCGTTTTCATCGAAGAAGTCTATTTCAGGTTGATTGGACGACTGCCAGTTACCACTTGAAAGCCAGAAGGCCCGATCGTCACGAACTGCGACCTTGATGTGATATGCAGAAGCGAACGTTCTTCCTGAACCAACGCGAGCGAAGGTGTTGTTGAAGCGATCGGCAGCAACACGTCTCAAACCTCTGGCCACAGAGCTCTCTTTGAGATCATTTGCTTTGGTTGAGTCGACGTCATCTTCTTTCGGTAAAGACTCTTTCGGTCCGAGGACTTGCTGCCACTCGACACTCGAGTCTTTCAGGAGCGTGCGTGCGGTGCGATAGATGTGCGGCGCGGTGAAGTCATACATTCCGAGGTGTAGCTTGCGGTTTGTATCTTCAAGAAACGGTTTGAGAACTTTCCAGCCCGCGTCGGGAGAAACGTGGCACGTGATCGTCATTGCTCCGGTAACCGGACTGAGATCTCCGTTTTCTGGTGGCTCGTAGGTAATGACGGGAACGGCCTCCAGTAGTTCAGCCTCAGCGCCCGTCGCCTGGATTTCGTCGATCAACAATTGCGGCCGGCGTCGGAGCAATGGTGCTGCTTCGGTCACTCCCTCGCTCAGTAACTGCTGAAAAGGATCTGCAATCTCGAGATCGACCGGAACGCCGTCCAGCGTCGAGGGAATGCTCATCTCGGTCATGGCGGCCGTTTTGTCAAACGGTTTTCCGGGAGCTGTACTGATCGCAACTACAACGGCTGGAATAGACGTGATCTCGCCGTTGCGGAAGAGGTAACCCGCTCGAACTCCGACCACTCTCGGGATCTGCATTAACTTCGCGCGATGTTCAGAAGCGGCCTCAATCGCGCGTCTGAGCTCATCGGGCATGGCTGACTCTGTCCTGTTTGCCCTTGACTTCCTTTTTACCGGCTGCGCAGTGGGACGAGAAAGCAGGTTACCGTTTTCAACCGGGATGCGCTTGTTTCCCAGCTGCACGAAGAATTTGCCGCCGTCCTCAATGAGCTTTGCAACCATCTCCGTTGGGACAGGGCCGCTCGTGGTATCGGTCTTTGGCGGTGTCGGATCTTTAATAGGTGTGATAGGTGCGGTTCCGGTAGACGGAACACTTCCGGCACGACCTACGATGCGTCGGTTGATTGGCATGTCTTAAGCCTCCACCCAGGAAATGAGGTTATCGATCACGTGGTCATTGATGCGCGTACCCGAGTTGCTGGAAATGCCACCCGTGGTATGAATGCCAACAGCCACGACACCAAATTCTTCTGTGTCTTCCCAGATCGGACTTCCACTCTGGCCACCGAAAGTATCGATGTCGTAAAAAAGGCGTGTTTCCGTCAGGCGTTGAATGGGACGCTCATGGAAGTATTGAAACTGTGCTCTCTCGCGGTCTGCCGGGTAACCGGATACCTTGAGAACTACATTATTGAAGAGTCCGTCAGCGAATGATTGGACGTCAAAGTTTCCGACTTTTTGGCCCGCGTCATCGTCATCGAGATGGATGACTCCATAATCGAAGTCGCGTGATGCCTGCTCCACCCATCCGTCAACTGAGGAGAATCTCTTCGAAACTGGTTTGCCAAACGGTGATTTACCACCGAATCTGGCCGGTACCACTTCAATAGACTTCGCCCAGCCGCCGTCGTTCTGCATGAACACGCAATGACCCGCCGTCGCGAGCGTCTTCGGACCGATAAACCAGGCGGTGCCGACATAAAACTGGTTCGATTGAGACTGGATCTTCAACGAGCAGATCTGTCGCCACGGATTTGCCGAGAGCAGGGACTGGTCAACTTTAACGCGGTCATCGTTGCCAATGACTGCTTCGAGAAAACCCGAATCACCAAAGCTGGCGACTGCGACATCGGGTAATGTCACAGGTAATTCAGAATCGCTCATGCTCTCCAGCACCGCCGATTCATTTATCACTCGAGGGCGGCGCGTGGGCGGGCGATAATAGGGGAGACTTACGCGATTTGTAACCGGAGGGCCGGCAGCTTCTAATTCGCGAACAGATTCGAATTGGGGGTCGTCGCTATTGATGGGTCGATGTCCGGGAGCAGCCATAAGAGTTTGCCTTCAGCAGTGGTTGAAATTGAAAGAAGCCGATTAGCTTCGAGACTGAGTCTTTCAATCTCATATGAGGAGAAGTGAAAAATCATTTCGGAGTTTTTGCGGTCGTGGATGGTTGGAAATTTTAAGAAGTTTGGTGCCGGAGGTCGGACTCGAACCGACATGAGGAGTGAACCTCGCCAGATTTTGAGTCTGGTGCGTATACCAATTTCGCCACTCCGGCGCGAAGGATGCACATCATAAGGCCGTTTTTGAAGTAGCGCAACCCGCTGCCACGTCCTCCGTCTTTAATCACATCTTGAGACAAACCCCCATTCTCTCCCTCACGACTCTGAAGCTAAGTTGCTGAATGCCATGTATTTAATCGCAGTGTAAAAACATGTTTGCCACGTGGGCCATAAAACAGCTAGAATGCCTGAGCCAGGTCTTGGCGGGGTCTACCCAGCCCCTTACCCACGAACTCTCACAAAGCTGGTTAAGCTCTACTATCTTTTCTTGCCGCTATGCCTGCCTATTCTCAGGAGAAACCCAATGCCGACAACTGTGTCGCCCCGGATTTTGATAGTTGACGATGAAATCGAGATAACTGAAATCCTGGCCGATCTCCTCAGTGAAGACTACGAATGCCTGCGCGCGGCTTCCGCAGAGGAAGCACTCGCATACCTTCATGATGGCGAGTTTCAACTCGTGATCAGCGACATCACGATGCCCGGAATGAGCGGTCTCGACATGATCCCGCACGTGAAGGAGCTCACACCTGATACCGTCGTCGTGATGATCAGTGGTATGCAGACTGTCGAGAGTGCGATCGGCGCCCTCCGTCTCGGCGCGTTCGACTACCTGATGAAACCCTTCGATCTGCGGCAGGTCGAAGCCGTCGTCAAACGCGCGCTCGAACACCACGATCTCGTCGTTGCGAAGCGCCGTTACGAAAACCATCTCGAAGAGCTGGTCGAACAACGAACGGTCGAGCTCGATAAAGCACTGAACTCACTCGAAGCCGCCTATCGCTCGACACTCAAAGCACTCACAGCAGCACTCGAAACAAGAGATTCAGAAACGCACGGCCATTCGGAGCGCGTGGTTACTTACAGTTTGCGACTCGGACGCGAGTACGGCTTGAGCAGCGAGGAGATGAAGGCGCTGGAGTTTGGCTCGCTGTTGCACGACATTGGCAAGATTGGCGTTCCCGATTCAATCCTGCGGAAGCCCGCGAAGCTCACGGAAGAAGAGTGGGTGCGCATGCGGGAGCATCCGCTGCACGGTCAACAGATCCTGCGCGGTATCGAATTTCTTGAAGGCGCGGCGCGCGTAGTGGCCCAACATCACGAGAAGTGGGACGGCACGGGCTATCCACTGGGATTACGTCACGAGGAGATCGACATCAACGCGCGTATCTTTGCGGTTGCTGACGCCTTCGACGCGATCACGAGTGATCGTGTGTATCGACGCGGCAAGCCGTACGAAGCCGCGGCGCAGGAGCTGGACGACTGGGCCGGCCGGCAATTCGATCCGAAGGTCGTCGAGGCTTTTCATCGTGTGCCGAAGGAAGATTGGGAAGAGCTGCACCGGCAGTCGTTGATGCCTAAACCCGATCAGTTTGACGTGCGCCACGCGATGAGCATGATGGAATCAGGCCTCGAAGCCGTCGTCAGATAGGCCACAAAAAAGCACAAACAAATCTAGCCACAAAAGGCACAAAAGTCGCAAAAGAGAATTTAGTCGAGTTCAAGGTTCACCTTCTACCGTTGCAGGAACAAGCTACCGTGTGAACTCCAACTTCTTGCTTTTATCTTTTTGCGATTTTTGTGCCTTTTTGTGGCTAATTCTGGTTTTGTGGCACGACGTAGCCGCGGCGGGCCTGGAGACTGAGACCGACGCGGCGTGACGCGACTTCGATGCGTCGATACTCGCCTGGCTTCGCCTCTGCAAGTGGCCGCTTCGGACGGTAAGTGACAACGTACTCGGCGCCGATGGCGCGTGCGACTTCGTTCGCCTGGGCCAACATCTCCTGGCTGTTGAGTGGCAGCATCATTCGCCCGCCAGTTTCGTCGGCGACATTCTTCAAAGCCACCTGGCTCTTCTTCACTTCCGCCTCATACGCCTTGCGCTGCCGTCGCATCGGCGGATCAAACCCAACACGTATCCCATATGACGGTTGACGAGTCGTACCCGGAGGTTGTGTGGGATCAGTGGCCCGGATCGGGTCGGCATTCGGAGGACGTGGACCAGCGCTGATTCGAGACGAGTTTGTCTCGCTCTTCTGTCGCACAAACTCTGTGTAGCTGATGACGTGGACCGTGGCCCGCGCGGCGATCAACTGTTTCATCGCTTCCGCACGATCGACTTTGCTGCCGGGCGAATCAACACCATCAGTGATCATCACGACGTGACGACTTCCTTCAGGGCGATCTTTCAGTTGTACACTCGCGTCCGCAATCGCCTCGGAGATTCTGGCGCGCTTGGTTGAAACCAGTTTGTTCTTAAGCGTCTTCAATACGGCAGACTTATCAGTGGTCCAGGGCTGCAACATCTCAGCCGTATTACCAGATTGCATGACCGCGATCGACGCGCCGTTCTCGAGCCGCATGATCAACTGCGACGCGACGTCACGCGTAAGACTCGTCTTCTTCGACATGCCACCCATTCCACTCAATTCGCCACCCGTGTCGAGCACGAACAAAACGTTCGCTGGAATGTGCCTGACGCTGCGGATCTGCTGGGCGACGCCGTCTTCGAGCACGAGGACATCGTCGAGCTCGAGTGTCGGATCGTAGTGCCCGTAGGCGTCGAAGGCCATTACCGGAAGCCGGACTTCTTCAGTAAAGATCTTTTCTGAATCTTCGGGAGTCGGAGATGGAGATGGAGACGGTTGTGGCTTAGCGGGTTGTTGGCTGGAGCTCTGCGTGGCGGCAAGTGCGAACAAAGCCGCAATAACCAGAAGACCAGTTGTGCGTTTCAGCCAAATCATTGTCGGAGTCGGGGGTTTGATGCTTCGAAAAAGCGAACGTTGCCACAAAAAGGCACAAAAAGCACAAAATGTATCTTGTATTCGGGCGCAAACATCCTTCTTCGATTTTGTGCTTTTTGTGCCTTTTTGTGGCTGCTTACGCCTTCCGTGCCTGGGCCTGGACGGCGGTGATCGCGATGGCGTCAACGATATCGCGCGCCGTGCAGCCTCGCGATAAATCGTTCGCGGGCTTGTCCAGTCCCTGGAGAATCGGTCCGATCGCGGTGGCGCCGGCCAGTCGCTCGGTCAACTTGTAAGCGATGTTTCCCGCTTGCAGATCGGGAAAGATCAGCACGTTCGCGCGTCCCGCCACCGGGGATCCCGGCGCTTTCGAGCCTGCCACTGCCGGAACCAAAGCCGCATCCCCCTGAAGCTCACCATCGACACGCAACTCGGGCGCACGCGCCTTCACCGTCCGCGTGGCTTCAACAACTTTATCGATCAAACGATGTTTCGCGCTTCCTTTTGTCGAAAACGAGAGCAGCGCCACGCGTGGCTCCGTACCGAGCAGCGCCCGGCACGAGTCCGCAGCCGCTAAAGCGATCTCAGCGAGCTCAACCGCGCTCGGCTCGATCACCACGCCACAGTCTGCATAGATCATCGCGCCGTCGTGTCCGAATTCAGCATTAGGCAGCGCCATTAAAAAGAAACTCGACACGAGCTTGAATCCCGATCGCACGCCGATGCAGTGAAGCGCCGCCCGCACAGTGTGACTGGTCGTGTTAGTGGCGCCCGCAACCGATCCATCAGCTAAACCAGACCGCACCATCAAGTTGCCGTAATACAAAGGATCGGACACGAGTGTTCGCGCTTCATCGGCCATCAGGCCTTTCGCGCGGCGCAGGTCGTGAAAGAGCGAAGTCATCTTCTCGAAATCAGACGCACGCTTGTGATCGATGATCGCGACGCCACCCAGATCAAGCTGATTATCGCGCGCGATCGAGCGAATGGTTTCGTCGTTACCGAGAATGGTTATACGCGCGACACGCTGCCTCGTCGCTTCGGCAGCCGCGACCACGGTGCGTGGATCATTTCCTTCGGGCAGAACAATGTGTTGCGGCCTTGACGCGGCCCGTTGTCGAATTCGATCGAGGATGTCCATGGGCGTTAATGTTGCCACAGATTACACGGATCAGCACGGATCTGTATAATCCCGTGCTATGTCAGATTTAAACCTGCGAAGTCGTATGACCAACCTGCTCCTCGTGATTCCTAACCTGCTCTTGTTGTCTGCGCGGTTGATGGTCGATCCGAGAGTGCCTGCAAAAGAACGACTGCTCGTCGCGGGTGCGATTGTCTACGCCTTCGTGCCTCTCGATTTCATTCCAGACATGCTGCCGTTTATCGGGCAGGTTGACGATGCTTACCTGGTATCGTTGTCGCTGTTGCGTTTGATGACTGTTACTGATCCGCGCGTCGTGCGCGAGCACTGGCGTGGTGGTGGAGACGTGGTGGAGCTGGTTGGCGCGACTGCGCTCCTCGCCGGCAAACTACTACCGAAGCGAATCCGGCGCGTACTGACCTCGAGCCTCGAGGCGCCGAAAACACCACGCGGTCAGAGTGACACGACGAAGACGCCGTTACTCGTCGAACGCCCTGTCGTGGAATCCGAAAGTGTTCAGACTAACTAAGCGGCGAGCGACCAATCGATCACGCCTTCAACTGCGTTCGCCAGCTCGGCAACGAATTGTGTGTTACTCGTCTTCAACGCCCAGTATCTGATCTGCTCGGGCATTGCATCCGAACCCACTTCATCAAAGGCTACCAGCGCGCAGTTCAGTGACTTCGAGTGTGTAATTACAAACCACTCACGAGCGAGGCGAAAATCGTTATTCAATGTGATGAGCCTGATATTCGGATGTCGTGGTGGTCGCCAGTCGTCCTGTCCAAACAGATAAACTGACTCTGACACATCGGCGATACGCATGTAGCGATCGATGATCGGTTGCAGCGCCGAAAACTTCTCAACGCCCGCATAGACTCGTCCTGAGCGATTTGTTCTGAGCAGAATCGCGTTTTCGATCATCAGGCAGCCATACTCGACGGACGCAGTGGTGGTGTGGCAGATAAAGCTTTCGCGCTGGAAGTCGCGCCGGGAAAGGCTCGCAATTTCCCCAATGTTCTCGACGTCCTGAGACCCGGAGAACTTGAGGGCACGTTCGAAGATTGAAAAGTTTCTCACTGAGGGGGGCCTCCTAGCTTTAGCCGGAGAGACCTTTTAGCGGACTAAGTCTGCGATAGCGTTACAAAGATTTCGTTAAAGTGTGCGCGTCAACAAACATAAGGTACTTCATAACAATCGTAGGGGCGGCCACGGAGGGCCGCCCCAGTTCGGAAACACAATGTGGCAAACCTGGGGCGGCCACGGAGGGCCGCCCCTACAGTTACTTCGACTGGAGGGCGCTGAGGATCTTGTCGTGGATGCCGCCAAAGCCGCCGTTTGACATGATCGCCACGACATCGCCTTCGCGAAGCTCGGGCACGAGGTGCGTGACAATTTGCCCAGCGTCAGGCAAGGCAAAGGCAGGTTTACCTTGTTTCGAAATCGCCTCAATTAACGCGCGAGTATCAAGCGCGCGTCCCTTTTCTGTGACCTTATCGCTATCGAAGACCGCGGCTATCACCACATAGTCTGCCGCCGCAAAAGCATTCGTATAGTCATCCTGAAAGACAGCCAGTCGCGACGACCACGAGCGCGGCTCGAAGACGGCGATCAAACGACGATCCCGGTAACGTGCGCGCAACGCGCGCAGCGTTTCACGGACAGCCGTCGGATGATGCGCGAAGTCGTCGATCACGATCACGCCCTGTTCCTCGCCACGCACTTCCGCACGTCGCTTCACGTTCTGAAAACTCGCAAGCGCGCCGCGTATCTTCTCTTTACTGACTCCCCACGCATCAGCGGCGACGATCACGGCGAGACAGTTCAACAGATTGAACTCGCCCACGAGCGGCGTCTCAAACGCTCCCCACGACTGGTTCTCACAAAACACTTCGAACCGCGACAATCCTTCGCCAAACTCGGCATTGCGAACTTGCCACTTCGCACTCGAGTCAGTACCGAAAGTCTCGAGACGCGTGAAAAGCCTTTCGCCAAACGATTCAACTACTGCGCGCACGTTTGGACTGTCCCAACCAGCGATCAACCTGCCGTTCTCAGGCACGAGATTCATGAATCGACGAAACGCGAGTTTCACCGCATCGAGATCGCGATAAATGTCGGCATGATCGAATTCGATGTTGTTGACGATCGCGAGCTCGGGCAGGTAGTGCATGAACTTCGGACCTTTGTCGAAGTATGCAGTGTCGTACTCGTCCGCTTCGATGATGAAGTAGTCGCTTTCAGTGACGCGAAAGCTGTTGCCGAAGTTCTGTGCTACGCCACCGATTAAAAAAGTCGGATTCAATTCGCCCTGGTCCATAACCCACGCGGCGATGCTCGTCGTTGTTGTCTTGCCGTGTGTGCCCGCGACTGCGAGCGAGTGTCGCCCGCGGATAAACTCTTCCTTCACGACTTCCGCTTGCGAGCGATAGAGAAGTTTGCGCTTGAGTGTCTCTTCGACTTCGGGATTACCACGCGGAATCGCGTTGCCTACGATCACACAGTCGGGCGCGGGCGTGAGATGTTCGCGTTTGAACCCCTGCGAGACGTTGATGCCAAGCTGTTCGAGCATCGTTGACATCGGCGGATAGACGTTCAGGTCAGAGCCGGTCACGTGATGCCCGCGCGCCTGAAGCATGCCGGCCAGAGAAGCCATCGCTGTTCCGCAAATACCGATTAAGTGGTAATGCATTTATGTTTGCAATTCGTTTGCGTAAAGTTTTATCGAGTCGGCGAGCGACATGGGTGTGAATGCGATCTGTTGTCGTGCAGCGGAGATATCGGCGTAGAAATCAAAGTCGGGCGCAACTTGATCGACGGGAATGATATCGCTGTTGCTGGCGAGCGCGTCAACAAGAGCGCGCGCGTATTCAATTGTTTTGATACGTTGGCCGCAGCCGAGATTGAGTGTGAGGAAGCTGTCAGACGGCGGATGCGCGATGCAGTTGTCGATCGCATGCACGACGTCGTTGACGTGCAGCGTATCGTGGATCAGCTCACCACGTGAAAAGAGCTCGATCGGTTCGCCTTGTTGTGCTGAGCGAGCGAGTTTCGCGACGAAGCTGTCGTCCTCGCCCATCCCGTACAGAGACGGCAATCGCAGTACGACAATCCGCGAATAGCGCTGAAACGTCTCGAGCAGTTGTTCGCCCCAACGCTTCGTGGCGCCGTACGGCAAATTGCCACCGGCCGGACTCGACTCATCGACAGGGATTACGGCTGGTCGCCCGTAGACGCTGTGCGTCGAGGTATAGATGATCAGGCGAGGCGGTTGCTGCGTCAGACCTTCGATCAGGTTTGAAGTTGCTTGCACATTCGCGTTGACGAAGTCCACGAGCTCGCCGGGCCCGTGTTGTTTAGAGGCGGTGTGAATTACGACGTCAGGTGCGCCAGTTTCCGCCGAAAGCTTTTCGATGGTTCGAGGCGATTCAGCACTCGTGAGATCGATCGACACAGACTGGCTCGCATCCGCGCAAGTCTGTCTCGATAATCCGGTGACGTGATCTTGTTTTGCGGTAAAGTGCCTGGCCAGCCGCGTGCCAGGAAACCCGTTACAACCCGTAATCCAGATGTTCAAGCTGATTGTCCTTGCTTAATTTCCGAAACAGCAAAACGTGGGTCAGATGATATCAGCGAAACTGCGTTCCACGCGTCCAAAAGCATAGATCGCATAGATCAGAACCAGAATGGTCAGAAAAGACGCGACGCCGAGAGCGGGCCAGTCAAATGGAAGTCCAAAGAGCGAGGCTCGATAACCTTCGATAATCCCGGACATTGGATTCAACATGAGTAACCAGCGCCATTTTTGCGGGACCGAAGTCGAGGGAAGAATGACGGACGACACGAACAGCCACAACTGGATGACGAATGGCAATGCAAACCGCACGTCGCGATACTTCACGTTCAAAGCAGACATCCACGTTCCGACGCCCAGGCTAAACAGTGCAGTTAATAAAATGAGAACCGGCAGGAACAGAACCTGCGCGGTGAGAGAGACACGATAATAGACCATCAAAATGCAGAGCATCCCGAACGCCAGCAGGAAATCAACCAAACCTGCCAGTATCGCCGCTGCTGGAACGATCAAACGTGGGAAATAAACTTTGGTGATCAGATGGGCGCTGCCGACGAGGCTGTTGCCGCTCGCAGTTATCGAGTTAGCAAAGAAGGTCCAGGGAACGAGGCCGGCAAGGGCAAAGAGTGGATAGGGAATGCCCGCGGAGTCCACTGCTGCGAGCCGGCCAAAGAAGATCGTGAAGACGAGCATCATGAACAGCGGTTGCAGGATGGCCCAGCCCACGCCCAGAACAGTCTGCTTGTAACGCACCTTGACGTCTCGCCAGGTCAGAAAGAAAAGCAGCTCACGATAGGCCCAAACTTCTTTGAAGCTGAAAATGGACCAGTTGTTAACTGGCTGAATGCTAATGACGGACTCGGCGTGATTCATGAGTTTTTAACCGCGGATAATACGGATCTTATTACTGATCAGCGCGGATCGCTCTTTAAGTTCCGTGTTATCCGTGGTTACGTCTTTGCGTTTTACTTCTAGCGCACCAGTTGGTGTTGCTCGAGCTCGGCGGTTGCCTGGGTCGTGTTCGCTGCTTGCTGTTGACGCACCCACTCGAGGAGCTCGGGGATACCGTCTGCTAATTTCACTTTTGGCTCATAGCCGAGCAGCTTCCGGGCACGTGATATGTCTGCAACGCAGTGCCGGATATCGCCCTCACGGTATTTGCCGGTAACTTGCGGCTTGATGTCTTTATGCAAGCCGTCCGCGAGCATCAAGGCGATCTCGGAGATTGAAATCGGAAAGCCAGTGCCGATGTTCAAGGCCTGGTAATCAGCCTGGTCCGTTTCCAACGCCAGCAGGTTTGCCTGCACGATGTCGCTGACGTGCACGAAGTCTCGCGTTTGCTCACCGTCTTCAAAAATCGCTGGTCGCTCATCATTCAACAAGCGACCCGAAAAGATCGCGCACACACCTGTATATGGGTTAGAGAGAGCCTGCCGTGGTCCATACACGTTGAAATAACGAAGAGCCACGACGGGAATGTCGTAGGCGCGGCCCACGACGAGACAAAATTGTTCCTGGTCCTGTTTTGAAATTGCGTAGACTGACGACGGAAAGAGTGGCTTGTCTTCGTTTGTCGGAACCGGCTTAACCTTCGCACCACATTGAGGGCAATCGATCTCCCAGTCTCGATCGAGGAGTTGTGATAATGGTCTCAGCTTTGGTTGTACTGGCCCACAACTGTCGCACGCGTAAGCGCCCTCGCCGTAAATCGACATTGACGATGCCACGACGAGCTTTTTGATCTGTGGTCGTCGCTTCACGATCGCTTCGAGCAACACCGCTGTGCCCAAATCATTTGCTCGAACATAGCGACCGATTTCATACATCGATTGCCCGACACCCACTTCAGCCGCCTTGTGGTAAACAACGTCGATTCCTTCGAGCGCACGGTTAACGAGATCGGCATCGCAAACGTCACCGTGGAGAAACTCAGCCTTTGGATTTAGGTACTGTGGACCAGCACCGTTATGGACCTGTTCCACTAGAGCGTCGAGAACTCTGACGCGATGACCCCGATCGACGAGTGCATCAACAATATGAGAGCCGATAAAACCCGCGCCCCCTGTGACAAGAATGTTTTTCATGAATCCCCTCGAAATATGCGCCACAAAAAGTCACATCCTGTTCAGCGAAGGCACTTGTGCTTTTTGCGGTTCCTCCTGTTTCAGCAGTAGAGAACGAAACGGCCTGCGCGCGTGTTGAAATAAAGTGGTCAAGCCGGAGACGCGTGCTGCGAACAACGCTTCGTCATCATCATCTCCGATCAGGTTTCGTCGCAATAAGAACAGGTCGGTGGCGTCGCCATTTGTGCCGGCGTCTGTTGTCAACGCACAAGTGTACGGCAGCTTCCGCGTCATCGCGATAACGGCTTCGGAGTACGAGCCGTAAGGGAATGCCAGCGGCATGGTAGCTTGCGACAAATGC